>JBLIRP010000083.1:0-16294 GCA_049472355.1 bacterium
CCCGCACTTCCCCTGGGGTGGGCATCCCTGGCCATCATGATAATCATCTTCTCCGGGATGCAGCTTTTCATCCTCGGTCTTTTGGGTGAATACCTGGGCCGCATGTTTTTGAGCAACAACCAGACCCCTCAATTCATCATCCGCGAGATTCACCAGGGGTCACTATGGGGCGAGGCGAAATGGAAAAACAGGGATATACGGAGCAGTTACGTGATAAGGATATCCTGATCACCGGCGGATTGGGATTCATCGGAAGCAACCTGGCGATACGGCTCGTGGAACTCGGCGCCAGGGTAACGCTTCTGGACGCCATGGTTGAAGACCACGGGGGGAACCTCTTCAACATCAAGCCCATCAGGAAAAGGGTATGCATCAACTTCAGCGACGTCAGGGATGAAACCAGCGTCAAGTACCTTGTGCGCAACAGGGACTACATCTTCCACCTGGCAGGGCAGAACGATCATGTCCTGAGCCTGTCGAATCCCTTTCCCGACATTGACATAAATATCAAGGGAACGGCGATTCTCCTGGAGGCCTGCAGGCGATACAATCCCGGGGTCAGGCTCATCTTCAGCGGCACGCGTGGGGAATACGGCCCTTCCACCAGGCTTCCGGTGAGCGAGGAGGCCCCCATCAACCCGAAGGGGATCTATGAATTGTCCAGCCTCACCGCCCAGAAGCTCTTCAAGATCTATCATGACAACCATTCCCTGAGGTCGATAACCCTGCGTCTGACCAACATCTACGGTGAAAGGGCGCAGATGAGGCACAGCAGGTTCGGCGTTGCCAACTGGTTCATCAGGCTGGCCATCGACAATGAAACGATCAAGGTCTTCGGTGACGGCTCACTGAAGAGGGACTTCCTCTATATCGACGATACGATCGAGGCCGTGCTCATGTGCGCGGCAACCGAAGAGGCGTACGGCGAGGTGTTCAATGTGGGTAATGACGCGCCATCGAGCTTCCTGGAACTGGCAACAACGATCATCCGGGTCGCCCGAAGCGGCAGGTGGGAATTCGCCCCTTTCACCCCGGAGCGTGCAGCGCAGGAACCGGGTGACTTTTATTCGGACATCTCCAAGATACGGAGGATCGTCGGATGGGAGCCCCGGTATACCCTGGAGGAAGGGCTCAGGAAGACCATCGACTATTATCGCAAATACAAGTCGCACTACTGGCAGGACGGCCATGACAATACCGTTTTTTGATTTGCAGGGACAATACCTGACCATCAAGGAGGAGATCGACGAGGCCATGGCCGGGGTCCTCGCTCGGGGGTGGTACGTGCTCGGTGACGAGGTGAGGTCCTTCGAGCATGAGTTTGCCGCCTATTGTGGGGCCGGATACGCAGTGGGGGTCGGCTCGGGCACCGATGCCATCATGCTTGCCTTGCTTGCATGTGGAATTGCGCCGGGGGACGAGGTGATCACCGTGCCGAATACCGCCGTGCCCACGGTGGCGGCGATCATTGCAGCGCAGGCGCGGCCGGTTTTCGTGGACGTGGACCCGGATACCCGCACCATGGACCCCATGAAGCTCGAAATCTGCCTGGCTACACGGCGATCATCGAAGGTCAGGGCGGTCATCCCCGTGCATTTATACGGGCATCCCGCGGATATGACCCCGATCCTCGACATTGCACGGCGCTATGGCCTCAGGGTGATCGAGGATGCCTGTCAGGCCCACGGGGCGGAATACCGCAGCGTCAAGGCAGGGACCCTGGGCGATGCGGGCTGTTTCAGCTTCTATCCCACCAAGAACCTTGGTGCATACGGGGACGGAGGGATGGTGACGGTGCATGACGAAAACCTGGCCGAACGCCTGCGGATGCTCAGAAACTACGGGGAAAGGGAGAAATATCGAAACGCGATCCACGGATATAACAGCAGGCTCGATGAGGTGCAGGCGGCGGTGCTGCGCGTGAAGCTTCGCCACCTGGACGTGTGGAACCGCAGACGTCGCAACATTGCGGATCTTTATAACAGCCTCCTTCTTCCGTGCACGGAGATCTCCCTTCCAGGGAACGCCCAATATGCGCGCCATGTCTTTCACCTGTACGTAATAAGGACACGAAGGCGGGATATGCTCCGGGAGCGATTGAAGCGCCATGGCATCCACACCCTCATCCATTACCCGCTCCCTGTCCACTTCCAGGAGGCCTATCAATCGCTCGGATACGCCCAAGGGGATTTCCCGGTATCGGAGCGCCTTGCGTCCGAGATCCTCTCCCTTCCCCTGTACCCCGAGCTCGACGAGGACACGGTCAGCTCCGTCTGCTCCGTTATCCGGGAAGGGGCCCATTGAATGGAGCGGCACGAATATGCGGTCATGTTCAAGATGGAGGAGGACTACTGGTGGTATCGTGGATTGCACGATATGGTCATGCGCTGCATTTCCCGGTTCGCCCGGCACTCTCAACGTGCGCGTCTCCTCGATGCAGGATGCGGCACCGGGAGGCTCCTCCAGATGTTCGGGGGCAGTGACTCCTACGGCATCGATTGTTCCCCCGAGGCATTCAAATTCCTGAAGGTGCGCGGTCTCGCCAATGCAGCCAGGGCATCGGTATGCGGCATCCCCTTCAAAGACAAAGTATTTACCCTGGTGGTTTCCCTGGATGTCCTTTACCACTGCGGAGTGCGGGATGATGTGAAGGCAATTGCGGAGTTCCACCGGGTGCTCGAACCGGGCGGTGTGTTGATCCTGAACCTTCCGGCATTTGAGCTTTTCCGGGGTGCGCATGACGCGGCCGTGCACACACAACGGAGATATCGCATAAAGGATGTGCGCGGAAAACTGGAGAAGGCCGGTTTTGACATCGCATTGATAACCTATCGGAATACCCTCCTGCTCCCTGCGGCAATGGCGGTGAGGCTGATGAGAAGGAGCGGATCCCGGCATGGGCATGGCGTCAGGTCTGACCTCATGTCCCTGCCCGGATGGGTAAACCGGCTCTTCTACCTGATCCTGATGTTCGAAAACAGGCTTTTATTGCAGGGGTTGACATTTCCCTTGGGGCTCTCTGTTTTCTGCGTCGCAAAGAAGGATAAGGAGGAGACCGCATGAGAATGTCCAACGGCACTATCACCCCGACTCACCAGGTAAGGAAGGGCGCCGGACAAGGGCACCTGAGAGGGGAAAAACGTTTGAAGATGTATACAGGCACCAGCACAAAGAATCAAAAGGAGGGAAGCGCATGCGCAGCAAAGGGGATCATGCAGGGAAAATGGTGGCCTATAGGAATCATCCTGTGCCTTCTCATCCTTTCATTCCTCATTATTCCGTCCGATTATAATCACGCCCACGGAGACGGGGGCATCTATGCACGATGCGCCAAGGTCTTATACGAGACGAACCGGATCGACATCACCTATTCCGCAGCCTCTTTCATCGGCCAACTCCTTTTCAGCAACATCCTCTGCCACATCTTCGGGTTTCATCTCAGGGTCCTCAACATATCCGTCTATGTCGCCAATCTCCTGCTGCTTACCGGGATGTACCTGCTGCTCATGGAGATGGGGCTGAATCCCTTTTTGGCGCTGTTCGGCTCCCTGGCCCTCCTGGTCAGCCCGATCTCTCTGAAGATGATAGACTGGTACATGACAGAGCCCTTCTTCATGTTCTATTCCGTATTTTCCCTGCTCTTCTTTATCAAGGGCCTGCGCAGGGAACGATATCTCTTCCTCTATATAGGGAGCATCTTCGCTGCGCTCGCCGTATTGACCAGGCAGCATGCCGTTTCCCTGTCGATGGCATTGGCGGCATTGTGCCTTCTCTATAGAAGGCAGATGAAAAGGGAAACAATGCTCCATTGCATGATTACAGCGGCAATCCCGATGCTCGCCATCGGATTATTCTATGTTTTCCTTTTTAAATTCAACATCTTACATACGGACGTGCCCCACGTTCAAACCATATCCAAATATCTTATAATTCTCAAAGACATCCGGAGCCCTGTCAATCTTTTGATAAAATTCTACTATGATGCCCTCTTTTTTCTCCACTACGTCCCCCTCTACCTTGCGCCCCTCTTCATCACCCTCTTTGCCGTGCTCATCATGAGACCGAAAAGGATACGGGAATTGTGTACGAATTGCACCTTCCTGGGGATGTCCCTCATCTTTGTTTCGATCGGTACGGTCAGCCTGTTCCTGCAAGGTGATCACCTGATGCCCTATCTTCCCAGCATATTCAGCATCGGCTCATTGACCCGGGTTTTTACCGTCACGGTGCTAAAACCGGAACAGGCATCATGGCTTTTGAGCATCTTTACCGGGACGGGTGCGATCCTCATCCTGACAACGATGTCGGAACATGCCTTCCGAAACCGGACACATACAGATCACGCAGCCGGCCGAAAATTGTCACGAAGCAAGGACAGGCAGCCCCAAAAAGAGATGGCAAGAACACGTGACCTCGGCAGCATGTTTTTCTATTTATGGGGGGTATTCTTCATTGTAACAACCATAATCATCGGACTGCACTACGATCGGTATATTTATCCCATCTCCATTCTGATGATCTATGTATTTTTGAGTCATTTCTCCTTTATTAATGAGCACAAAATAGTCTTAATAACGGCATTTATATTGATCTATGCGGTATTCATTTTTCAGGTTTCAAGCTCCAGGCTGTTTATAGATCTTCAGTGGAGAGAAAGCTATGCCCTTGTTCAAGAAGGCATTCCCTCATCCAAAATAAACGGGGGATTGGGATTTAATCAATATGAGAGTTTTGATTATATAACCGATCTTTATAAAAATGTCACCTCTAACAGGCCCATCAACTGGTATAAATTTCATCCCCTTGCTGATTTCTTTGTTACGGGGAGTACGGGATTGGAACAAAAGGACAAGGGGCTTGTTCTTTACAGAAGCGCAACCCAGAAGAGACTCTTCGGCGCACTTGAAGGACGATGCTTTATCTACAAGAGAAAAAAAGGCCATAAGGGGCCAATCTGGACATAATTCCCTCGGCTTGATGGCGTGGTGGAGAATAACCTGTGAAATTACGCATTCGCCCGCAAATGATCATCAGCTTTCTGATGATGAGCGCATTGCTCTTTGTGGTGGTGGTCTGTTCAATTTTCTACACGAGCCGTATGCAGGAGAACACCGCCCGAATACTGGTGGAAAACGTCTCCAGCCTGAAATCGGCAGAGGAACTGGAGATCGCCCTCCTGGACATGAAGGGATTGACCGCCAATTACCTCCTGGACGGGGATGAGAAATGGCTGGAGATATTCCATGAAAAGCAATTGTCATTCATAAACTGGTTCAGCAGCGCGCGGGAGAGGACCCATTCCGATGAAGAAGACGGGGTCATTGATGAAATAGAAGTGCTCTACGAAAGGTATACGGCACATCAGGGAAATGTCGTGGTCTCATACCAGGAGGGGGATTCCGGCAGGGCACATGCCCTGCTTATCAGTGATATGCGAGACACATTCAATCTCGTCTATGAGAAGTGCGAGGAGTTGCTCTCCATTAACGAATATATGATGCATCAAACCAGCATGTCGATTGAACGGGACAAGCGCTCTATCAAGAAGATCACCTTCGGAATCGGCATCATGGGAATCCTATTGGGAACGGCCCTGGGACTGGGTGTGTCCCGGAGTATCACCCATCCGATCTACGAGCTGGTATTGAAGGTAAAGGGTGCAACCAGCGAGGAGCTTGTCGAGAAGGTTGACATATCGGAAGAGACCGAATTGGAGCACCTGAGCAAATATGTCCGGAGGTTGATTGAACGGGTGCATGAGGTGAATAAGGACCTGGAGCAGAGTCAAAGGATGCTGATCCGGTCGGAAAAACTCGCAACCATCGGACAGATGGCCGCTGGTCTGGCACATGAGATACGCAACCCCCTGACTGCCATCAAGATGCTTATCTTTACCCTTCAGCAAGAGGCAAAGGGCAATTTCGGGATGGAGAGGGATTTTGAGGTCATGCTCAAGGAGATTGAACGTCTGGAACGTTTTCTGGGAAATTTTTTGACCTTCGCCCGGCCCCCGGAGCCCAACCTCAGCCATATGGACATCAATGAAACAGTAAGGCATACCTTGGACCTGCTCTCACCGCAAACAAAGGCCAAGGGAATAGCGGTGATGGCAATGCTCTGCGACGAATCAGCACCCGTGTACGGGGACAGGGAACAGCTCCAGATCGTCTTGGTGAATGTCATATTGAATGCGATACAATCCATCACCACGACGGGGATGATCACTGTGGCGAGCCGTATTACAAAGGAAACCAATGGACAATGCCCCCATGTATACATCAGCGTAAGCGATAACGGGAAGGGAATCCCTCCGGGGATACTACATTCGATTTTTGACCCCTTCGTAACCGGCAACGAGAAAGGAACCGGGCTCGGTCTTTTCATTGCACATCAGATCATCACCAACCATGAGGGCGGGATCGAGGCATACAACAATCCCGATCAAGGTGCAACGTTTGTCATACATCTACCCATGAAGGAAGCACAGACATGCTGAAAAGGATTCTGGTCGTTGATGACGAAGAAAGCGTGCGTTATTCATTCGAACGGTTCCTGGATGAGCCGGGATACAGGGTCAGCACCGCCGGAACCGGCTCCGAGGCACTTTCCCGATATGCAAAGGAACCGTTTGATCTGGTGGTGCTCGACGTGCGCCTTCCGGACATGTCGGGGATCGAGGTCCTTCACCGGATAAAGGATCTTGACCCCAAGGCCGTGGTGCTGATCATCACTGCATATGGGACAACGAATATCGCAATTGAGGCCACCAAGAAGGGCGCCTACGATTACATCCTGAAGCCCTTTGACATGCCCGACATGAAGCGGATCATTCATGAAGCGCTCACCTGCAGCCGTTTGATGCGCACCCAGGTCGTCATCCAGGAAACCCAGGCGGAACAACCGTCAGGGGATCGAATAATCGGCAGCAGCCCTGTCATGCAGGAGGTATACAAGCTGATCGGAAGGGTGGCGGCGAGCGATATCAATATCCTTATACGGGGAGAAACCGGGACCGGCAAGGAGCTGGTGGCGCGGGCAATATATCACCACAGCAATCGATCCGAAAACACCTTCCTTGCAGTTAACTGCGCGGCCATCCCTGAAACGCTCCTGGAGAGTGAGCTTTTCGGTTATGAACGGGGGGCGTTCACCGGCGCCCTCCGCAGAAAGGTAGGCAAATTCGAACAGGCGAATGGCGGGACGATCTTTCTTGACGAGATTGGTGATATGAGCCTCCCCACCCAATCAAAGATCCTGCGTATCGTGCAGGAGGGCTGCTTTGAACGCCTGGGCGGGGAGCAGAGAATCCATGTGGACGTGAGGGTGATCGCCGCCACGAATGCAAATCTCGAGAAATCAATTGAGGAGGGAAGATTCCGTGAGGACCTTTACTATCGCCTCAATGTCGTGACTATCGCATTGCCTCCCCTCCGGAGCCGACAACAGGACATCCCTGCGCTTGTTGACTATTTTCTGACCAGGCACTGCACCATGCTCAAAAAGGACAGGATCCCCATATCGAATAAGGCCATGGCGCAACTAATCGGATATCATTGGCCCGGAAACATCCGGGAGTTGGAAAATGTGATAAAACGCGCCATAGTGCTGTGCAAGGGGAACGTCATTACCGAGGACTATATAGCGGAAGGGATTAAGCCTTCCGGGGAGAATCCCGATCCTTCGTGCCCTTCCCCTGGTGAGTACCCTGATCTGAAAAGGGATATGGAGATCTACAACGGGGCCCTCCACGGCAGGGTCATGTCGGAGACCGAACGGATACTCATTGAGAAGGTACTCGACGAAACAGGCGGCAACCAGGTTCGGACGGCAAGGATTCTGGGCATATCCAGGTTCATGCTGAGGGACCGCCTTGCCAGGTACAACCTGAAAAAGAGATACCCTCACGATCATTGATCGAAATTCAACCAGTTTGGAAGAAATTCAGTCACCAATTTCATTGAAACCTGTAGAAAATCCCTGTCCGTACATTGCCGTTTCGTGGATCTCTCCAGCACCCTGATGTCTGAAAACCATCACCCCTCCTTCGGTTACGGACACATATGCCTCCATATTGCCTCGAAATCGCATTCATTTTTCAATCCATTGAGCATGGCATCCCGATTGCTCTCTATAAAGATAGAAAGGGTACAGCAAGCTTGCCGTAAAAGATGAGCAACGACATCAATTGACAATAGAACCGTGGAGGAAACGAACATGTCAATCACACGATATACACGATATAAATGGTATCTCTGTATCCTATGTATCGAAGTGGTCCTATTTCTTGTTACAGCCGCATGCCATGCCGAGGTATCGACCGAGGCCACCGCCATGGATGAAAAGATGGAAGAGGTGATGAGAAATTGCAGGGTTGTCGAGATTGGCGGGAAATTCTTCAATGTTTACATCAACCAGCATGACAAGATTATCACCATTAAAGGAATCATAGAAACCTGGGATGAGATGGACAAGGTTGAGCGCTATTTCAAACACAGGGGGCCCTCCGATTATATCGTTAACTGCATGCTGGATTTCGAGGATTGATAACCAGGAAAACGGCACATAACAACGAAGCCAATAAGGAGCATCACATGTTGAGAAATTGTATAGTGTCATGGAAAAACCTCGGAAATTGTCTTACCCCGATAGGAGATATAGGTAATTGTCTGGTCCCAATAAGGGAGATCAAGGAGTATTATACCGGATTGGAATCGCGCCGCAGTGAGCAGACGAATCCCTTCAAGAGGCTCGCACTCGAGTTGGAGGGCAAGGGTCTGAGGCAATCATTGAAAGGTGAGATAAAAAATGAGGGCTCCGGTGCCCTGTTGCTGGAGCCCCGTCCTCTCACGACATGAATGGCGCCCCATGGCATTGTCAGGTACGCCCATATACGCAAGGGGGGCCGGAGAACCCCTATGAGGAGGGGCCTTCCTTGCCGAAGGGTGAGAGTTCCCTGAGCCCCTGTATGATTCCCGGCATCACTTCGATGACATGATCGATCTCGGCCTCATCGGTATACCTGCTCAGGGAAAAGCGTATGGACCCGTGGATTGCCGTGAAGGGCACCCCCATGGCCCTGAGCACATGACTCGGCTCCAGGGAACCCGAGGAGCAGGCCGAGCCTGAGGACGCACAGATATTGTGTTCATCGAGCCTGAGAAGAATCGCCTCGCCTTCCACGAACTCGAAGCTTATATTGGTCGTGTTGGGCAGGCGATGCTCGGTATCCCCGTTCACCCTTGCGTCCGGACAGCAGCGGAGCAATGCCCCCTCGAGCCTGTCCCTGAGCCTCCCCACCGATTCGGCCTCCTTTTGGGGTTTCCTGTGTGCAAGGACACATGCCCTTCCCAGGCCGATAATGGAGGCCACGTTTTCGGTGCCCGCCCTTCTCCCCTGCTCCTGGTGCCCGCCGATCATATAGGGATAGAACCGGGTCCCCTTTCTCACGTACAGCGCACCAATCCCCTTCGGCGCGTGCAGCTTATGGCCGGAGAGGGAGAGCATATCCACGGGGAGATCCTTCATATCGATGGGAACCTTCCCCACAGCCTGCACCGCATCCGTATGAAACAGGATCTTCCGCTCCCGAAGGTACGCTCCTATCTCACGGATGGGGAAGATCACCCCGGTCTCATTGTTGGCATACATGACGGAGACGATTGCGGTATCCTCATCAACGGCCTTGGTGAAGGCATCCATATCGAGCCTCCCCTTTGAATCCACGGGGAGGGAGGTGACGCGAAGGCCCTTCCTCGCAAGGTGCTTGCAGAAATTCAGGACTGCGGGGTGCTCCACCTTCGTGGTGATGATATGCCTTTTTTGAGGATACGATTCGATGGCGCTCATGATGGCGGTGTTGTCACTCTCGGTGCCGCAGCTCGTGAAAATGATCTCTTCCGGGTCCGCGCCGATAAGGGATGCAACACGCACCCTCGCCTTTTCTATCGTCCCGTGAAGCTGGCCACCGAAGGTGTGCATGCTGGAGGGATTCCCGTAAAAATTCTCGAGAAAGGGGAGCATCTCGGTGAGAACCTCGGGCGCCACCGCCGTTGTCGCATTGTTGTCAAGATATATGATCCTATTCATTCACCCTCCACGAGGATATCCTCGCTCACCAACTCCCTTAATTTTTCTTCGATACCCTTTATGGTCACGCTACCCATCGGGCATTCGATACACATCCCCCTCAGGGAGACGATGACCCTGTTCCCTTCCACATCGATAAGATCGAGGTCCCCGCCATCCGCCTGAAGACGTGGCCGGATCTCCTTTTCAATGACATCCTGGATGAGCGCTATCCTCTGGAGGTTGGTCATCTTCCTGGGGGTCTTCGGCGCCTCGACCGCCGTTTTCCCGGACCAGATATCCTTCAGGATCGCCTCTATGGCCGGGATACAGGTGCCGCATCCCCCTCCTGCCTTGGTGTAATTGGTGATCTCCTCGATGCTGGTGAGGTGATTTTCCATGGCCACCTTCCGTATCTTTTCCTCGGATACGTCAAAACATGTACAGATGATCCTCTCTCCCGTTTCCTCCGGTGTTTTCTCACCCCTGTAGTTTGCAATGGCAGCCTCCAGTGCCTCCCTCCCCATGACCGAGCAATGCATCTTCTCCTTGGGGAGCCCGCCGAGATAGTCGGCAATGTCCTGATTGGTGATTTTCAGGGCCTCGTCCACGGTCTTTCCCTTGACGAGCTCGGTGAGCACCGAGGAGCTTGCGATGGCAGAGGCGCAGCCGAAGGTCTTGAACTTTGCATTGGTGATCCTTCCCGTGTCCTTGTCGATCCTCAGGTAAAGCTTGAGCGCATCGCCGCAGACCATGCTTCCCACCTCTCCCACCGCATCCGGGTTCTCTATCTCACCCACATTCTTCGGGTGGAGGAAGAATTCCTTTACCTTTTTGGTATAGTCCCACATAATACGATTTCTATCAGAAACGTCAAAACGTGTCAATGCGCATTTTTCCACAGGTCCTGATTGCGACGGGGTGTTCTCAGGGTAGTGCCCGCCGCGTCCCCGATCTCTCTGTCCGGGTCTTCCTTGCCGGGGCCATCTATCCCACCTGCCTTCTTCGGGCGAGGAGGAATTTCTTTACCTTTTTCGTATAATCCCGCATAATGTAACCTCTATCATAGTCATCAAATACGACCCAATCGGTACCCGATGAAGGTATTTCACGTATGTTGAAGGGTTTCTATCTCCCGGGGAACAGGGGGAGCACACTCGTGCAATCACTTGAATTTCACCATATCATCCGGAGATTGAGGGACAGGGTGAACGCCCTATCGCTCACTTACTGCGGGAGGCCGATCAATGCGGACTTCAAGGGCCTGGCAGACAGGGCCGCAAAGGTGAAGACAAAGGCATCCAGCCTGAGGTGGCTTGAGATAAGGAGGAAAAGCAGGACCCATGGCGTCATGCACGATCAGAGTGGCTTTGTCGGCAGTATCACCTTTGAGGGGGATCTCAGAGAGTTCCTCCCCCTGATCCTCGCCGGCGAATACGTCCATGTGGGGGAGGATGCTGTCCTCGGGAATGGGTGGTACAGGGTCGAACAGATATGAAATATCGCTTTTATACAACCTCGATAATACCTTCTCTCAGTTTTTCAACCTGAAGCAATATTTCGTCAAAATAATCATCGGACATGGGCAATCCTCTGATCATATCAGTCACCAACCTGTATTGGGATCGTTCCCGTGTTTCGTCATCCAATATTTTTCGGACTGCGTGTAATGTGTCAGGATGAGATATCTTGCCCATATCCTTGCCAAGCAGTCTGATACTGGCGAGTCTTGTATCGAAATTTTCTTCTTCGAGCAGCTCATGCTCTTCCCTGTAAAGTCTTTCAAAGTTGCCGGCTTCTTCATAGCTATGCATAATGAGCATCAAATCCTCAGCATCTTTCTTGCGCTCAGGATATGCGTCTTTCCAGGAGATAATCTTCATGAGCGCCAATCCAGGCAGGGTTGGTAATCTGATATCGAGTAAAGGATCTGAACTTAGTCTGACTATAATCGAATATTCAAAAGCATCCTTGAATCCAAGCATGCTCATGAATATCTCATGCTCCGGCGGCCAACTAATTCTCTTGTTTTCATCGGTAATAGAGCCGAAGGGAACTATATCGATAAGAATAGAATTGAATCGAAACCTGTGTCGTTCCGCTGTAGAGGTAATTCTTCCTGTTTCCATTAATGATTTCGTCAATTGATTGAACTGCGCCCAATTTTTAAGTTCAACACCCAGGTCGATATCCCTGGTCATTCTGGGTGGTTCTCTGCCGTAACAATGTTTGAGAATGAGGTCTCTTGCTGAAGCCCCAACAATAAAAAAGGGGATGTGCAAGGAATCCGCAACCTCCTTCACGATGGAAAGAGCATCTACTGTCTGTTGATCAATCTTCTCTGATAAGTTGAAGGATATGTTGCTCATAGACTATCTTTGCTGTCTCGATGTTTCTCTGATTGCCTGTTGCCAGGAGATCCGCATAAATAAGGATGGGATGCACCATGTCCTCATAGCGCCATACCTCATTTTGCTTCCAAAACCTTTCAAGTATTTCAACTTCGCCCGTTTGATCCTTCTTAAGCCTGTTCTCAATCAGGAGCGGATTAAGCTCCTGAGTCGTTGTATAGATCGTTATCATCTCGGGTTCCAGATATTGAGTGAGTCTTGCAGCGGCAATCTCTCCACCCCACTGTGCCTTTAAAGGGTGCAGTTTCTTCTGTTTCCACCAGCCATATTCGCCTCCGAAGCGTCCCATAATCAGTTTTGGTCTCAATTGTTCCGGATAGGCAGTCACCCATCGCTGCAATAAATTCTCCCTCTGGGTCAGCCTCTGCCCTCGCTTTCCCATATCCAGGAGAAAGCCCAGCCCCTTTAGTTCTTTCATGATCCAGTCAACGGTGCCAAGGGCCACATTTGCCACAGCAGCAATCTCCCGGTAGGTCTTGTTCTCTAAACCAGGATTGCATAAGAAAGCATAAATCATTCTGAGGCCTGCCGGCTTGAACGCCCTGGTGAGTTTGGCCTGTTTAGCGATCTCCGGGGGTTTGTTTCCCTTTACAAAGAGGTACAGCGGTGGCTGATTGATAAGTGCATTGCCTGCCGTGTCGATAAATTCTACGCCATCCTGTCGTAACTGCTCCGCCATCTGTGCATTAATATATTTTGTAATCAATAAAAGCGGATATTGTAGCTTCTCCCGGTGCATGAATAATAAAAGCTTGTGGGTTTTTGTCACGGCAGTCTTGATTTCAGCATAGTAACGCAGCTCTTTGCCCTGCGCCACAATCCGAAGCAAACGGTCTGCCTGCACCTGGCCAGGCTCCGGCGCCAACGTCTCAATCTCTATGTGTGCCGGCACATTCTTCCCTAATGCCTCCAGGGCAAGCCGGAAGATCTCATCTTCTGTATCTTTGTTAATTTTGTGCATACGTCTTGTTCACTTTTTTGCTATGTTCATTAATTATGAACATAGCAAAACTATGAACAAAAGTCAAGTCCCCCGGATCCTCATAGTGCTTGAGAATGGAAATGGCTCTCGAAACAAGGTCGGCATCATAAACCATCTCATCATCGATTGAATGAGTAAGCACATGCACAGGGACGACACCCGTTCTCCCACGCCTGTTCACCCTGCCGAATCGCTGAACAAGGGCCTCAAGGGGGGCAGGCTCCGTGATGATCGTGTCAAAATCAAGATCGAGGCTTACCTGGCCTATGATGCGGCGGTTGCCACGATAGAGGCCGGCCTTCAACTGGCAAGCGCTGCATATACCCCCCTGAGTCTGGATTTCACCTGCTACCGAACGCCCTTCTCCCTGCTTACTATGGGGGAGATACACATGGACGCGCAAGCCGGGCGGGACCCCTTTCATGAGTACTTTACAGGGGTATTGTGCGAGCGTCTTGCAACCGAAGGGATCAACCTGGTGGGGATCTCGGTGGCCTTCCCCGGGCAGGTACAGCCTGCTTACTCCCTTGCCTTCATCCTGCGCAGGAAGCTCCCCCACGTTTACCTCACCGTCGGCGGTCCGGCCATCACACAGTTCCTGGTGAGACTCAAGGGAGAGCGCCTGCGCTCCGCACTTGGCCCCTTCCATTCGGCGGTGCTCTTCGAAGGCGAAGATGCGCTCCTTGATCTCATACAGGGCCTTGAGAAGGGGGAAAGACCCTCGGGCGTCATCCGGGGCGGCCTTGTTTCAAACCTGGGGAGACTTCCAGCCCCCGATTTTGATGGATTGCCCATTGATCAGTACCTTGCGCCCAGTCTGGTGCTCCCCTATGACCCGAGCCGCGGCTGCTACTGGGGGAGATGTGCCTTCTGCCACTACGGCCTTGCCGAGTCAGGGACCGTCTGCTACCGTGAGCGTCCGGTCGAGCAGGTCGTCGAGCACCTGGATCGCCTCTCGAAACGGTATAACTGCGGGGTCTTCTATTTTTCGGAGGATTCCCTGGCCCCTGCCACAGCCCTTCGCCTTGCCCGTGCATTTCGCAACTCCGGCCATTCCTGGCGCTGGAGCACGGACATGCGGCCTGAGCCGGTGATCACCCCGGAATACGCGAGCGAGCTTGCCGAAGGGGGGGCACTCAGCATCGCCGTGGGTGTGGAGTCCGCGTCGCGCAGGATACTCCGCCTGATCAACAAAGGTATCAGCATAGCGGAGTCAAAGACCGCGATCCGGAACCTTGCCTCCGCAGATATCGCGGTCGAGGTCATGTGTTTTACCGACTTTCCCACGGAAACCGCTGGGGAGGCATTCGCTACCCTCCGCTTTCTTGACGAATATCACACGAGGATAGCGCTCTTCATGTGCGGTCGGTTTCATCTCACCCACGGGGCACCCGTGGCAATGAATCCGCGGGCCTTCGGAATTCGCGACATCTGGGAGGTCTCCGGGGACGAACTCGGCACCGGCATCTTTTACGAAGAGAAGTCCCAAGCGAAGACACGGATGGATCATCAGAGGATCGGGGATGCCATCCGTGCGCTTTCAGCCGGATGGTGGCTTCACAGATACCCATGGGCAGGGTCCCTCTCGACCGCCCATACCCTTCTCTGGTTTGATCAGCACGGCCCGGATGTATTCCGGCGGTATGCGGGAGTCCGGTCGCCTTCCGGCGGTTCGGGCGAGGGCCGCGGCATCACCAAAAGGCTCTTCGATGTGAGGGCGATCTCGGAAAAGGCATCGGAGCACGAGGCGCGCATCTGGCACACCCTTGTATACAGACGGCGCTCGGTAACAAGGCGCGACTACGAGGAGCTTGCCCGCACCTTTCCTCCGGCGGGGAGAATCTCACGGGGGCCTTCAGGAAAAAGGGGCAAAAAACGTATATGACTGAATATCGTCATCTGGTTCCGCATGGTGACGGCAATAATCACTCCTCATGCATGTGCTTCAGCGTGCACAGGAGGAGGGGAATACCCCTGCCTTCCTCCCGGATGGAGAATCGGCCAGAATAGATAAGCGGATGATACATCAATGAAACCCCTGTCACGCATATTCTCGCCCAGGCATACGTCACGCCACCACATCACCTGGAACGATACGGTGGTGCTCATCGGTATGGGCATCCTCCTCTATGTGGGTCTGTATGTTGCCCGGAGGGCCCCGGCGTTCGCGGAGGCCCCGGAGATCTCCCTTTCTCCGCTGGCCATCCCCTGGTATGCCCTCCTCTCCGTCAGGAGGATGGCGGCCGCCTATTGCCTGACCATGCTCTTCGCCATGGTATACGGCTGCTTTGCCGCCTCGGACCGCCGGATCGAACAGGTCCTGATACCCCTCCTGGATGTGCTCCAGAGCGTGCCCATCCTCTCGTTTCTTCCGGTGGCCCTTTTGATCCTGAGCGCCGTCCTGCCCCAAAAAAGGGCGGTGGAGCTTGCCTCGGTGGTCCTGATCTTCACCAGCCAGGTCTGGCACCTCACGTTCGCCTGGTATCAATCCCTGATCACGGTCCCCAGGGAGTTGCGCGAGGCAGCCACGGTCTTCCGGTTCAACCGGTGGATGCGTTTCAAGACACTGGAGCTTCCCTTTGCCGCCGTCAGCATGATTTGGAACAGCATGATGAGTTGGGCAGGGGGATGGTTCTTCCTGATGGCAGCCGAAATCTTTACGGTGGGGAACCGCGACTTCCGCCTTCCAGGGCTTGGCGCGTATCTCCACGAGGCGGCAGGCAGCGGCGATATCCGTGCGATTTTATGGGGGGTAGGCGCCCTTATACTGGTCATTGTCTCCCTGGATCAGTTTGTATGGTGCCCGCTCCTTGCATGGTCCGAGCGATTCAAGCTG
>JBLIRP010000084.1:0-15857 GCA_049472355.1 bacterium
ATGCATGGCCAGCCCGTAGAGAAAGGTGCATACAAATGTGAGGTAATGAATGGGGTGAACGGATGGACCGGAATGCTGGGATGAGGATCTCCAAAGCGGAATAATATCAAAAGAAAGGGGAAATATATCATTCCCATTTTAGTGCCCATAGGATATTTTTATGTGTAGTAATAAATCATGAACAGGCAATCGAAAGAAGCCCCGTAATGGTCAAGATAGCAAAGAAAGGAATTATGATCATGGGCTCTGGTCCCTACTTGAAGACCCGCCAGGAGACATGGATATATTTGGAGGATTTTTTGATCGACGCATCGAAAATGCATGGACCGGTTGAGTGGCAGTGTTTGGATAACCATTCATAAGGCAGGTGATGGGCAGGCACAGTTTCAATTCCACAATAATTTCCTCAATAACGTAACCTTTAGAGGAGGAGAAAAAAATGCGATCCCATAAACGCTGGATGCCGGTAATGCTCATTGTGGCCCTGTTATTTTTTGCAGTCGGCATGATCGTGGCCTCAAGGATGAACTTCACACCATCATGCATCTCGAGTACCGAGAAATCGGAGAACCAAGGGGAAAACCAGGCCATCACTCAGGATACCTTTGTGCAGATTGCAGGGGAGTATAACTCGACGGTGGTATATATCAGCTCGACCCAGGTAATAAAGGGTATTCAGGGATTTCAACCCCCTCTACAGGGCCCGTTTCAAGACTTCTTCGGCGATGATTTTTTCGATAAATTCTTCAATATACCCAGAGGCGATCTCAAGCAGAAGAGCCTCGGCTCAGGATTTATCATAGACCAAGAGGGCTATATCCTTACCAATAACCATGTTGTTGCCAATGCAGAGGATATCCTGGTCACACTCACCGATGAAAATGAATACAAGGCTAAGGTTATCGGGAAGGACGAGGATATGGATATAGCACTTCTCAAGATCGATGCACAGGAAGCCCTTCCGGTAACCAAGCTGGGGGATTCCGATGCCCTCCGGATCGGGGAGTGGGTTGTCGCGATCGGCAATCCCTTCGGCCTCGAGCACACCGTGACTGCAGGTATTGTCAGCGCAAAATGGCGAAGCATCAGTCAGGGCCCTTACAGCTCCTTTATCCAGACGGATGCCTCCATAAACCCGGGAAACAGCGGAGGCCCTCTGTTCAATATCAATGGAGAGGTAGTCGGGATCAATACGGCCATTATTCAAGAGGGCCAGGGGATCGGTTTTGCCATTCCGATCAATATGGTCAAGGAGGTCCTGGATGATCTGAAACATGAAGGGAGGATCAGGAGGGGCTGGCTGGGACTGATGATACAAAAAGTGACCCCGGATCTTGCAAAATCCTTTGGCCTCAAAGACAACAAGGGTGCCCTTGTATCCGAGGTGGTAAAGGGAAGCCCTGCAGACAAGGCAGGTATCAAGAGCGGGGATGTGATCGTTCGCTTCAATGGCAAGGAAATCAAAGAATTTTCGGATCTGTCCCGCTATGCAGGACTAACAAAGCCAGGCACCACAGTGAAGCTTGCAATCATCCGAGAAGGGAAAATGATGGATCTATCCGTAGAATTGGGTGAATTCGAGAAAAGCGAAAAGGTTGCCATGGGTATGGGAGAAGAGAAATCCGACATCGGTATCACCGTGCAGAACATCACCCCGGAATTGGCCAGATCCTTCAATGTAAAGCCCTCGGAAGGTGTGCTCGTTGTGGATGTAAAACCGAACAGCCTTGCTGACAAGGCAGGCATGCAGCGGGGGGACGTGATCCTCGAGGTCAACCGCAAAAAGGTGAGTGACACCAGCGATTTTCAAAAGCTCATCAAGGCATCCCAGGGCGATACACTCCTCTTCCTGATCTCCAGGGGCGCTCACCTTCTCTACGTCGCAATAGGCCGATAGGGGAGAAGCCGGAGAAGGATTATCCTGAGGCCCTCGCATCCAGCGGTCATGGAGAGAACTGACGTTACGGCACGTTCCTTCATGTATGGATCCGTGTATGTATATCGTTGAGAAATGGTTATGAACACTCTCATCACGCTATACCGACAGGTCTTTTCGATCTTGCAGTTGATATGGCGGAAAGGAGGGAAGGAATGTTCGGTAAAAAGATACGGTTGTTCAACCTGTTTGGGTTTGAAGTCGGGATAGACCTGAGTTGGATAATTCTCGCCTGCCTTATTACCTGGACCTTGGCCGAATGGGTGTTCCCCCATTACTACAAGGGCCTTTCCCCAACCATTTATTTGATTATGGGAATAGCAGGGGCCCTGGGACTTTTTGCATCCATCATCTTTCATGAGCTTCTCCATTCCCTGGTTGCCCGGAGGTTCGGACTGCCCATGAAAGGGATCACCCTTTTTATCTTCGGAGGGGTTGCAGAGATGGTTGAAGAGCCCCCCAGTCCAAGGGCCGAATTGATGATGGCCATTGCCGGCCCTCTCTCCAGCATCTGTCTCGGACTGGTATGTTTGGGGATCCTCTTTTGGGGAAGGCTAAAGGGCTGGCCCATATATTTGAATGGGGTAATCAGCTATCTCGCTTACATCAACCTCATACTGGCTGCCTTTAACCTTCTGCCGGCATTCCCATTGGATGGGGGCCGTGTACTTCGTGCAATTCTTTGGGGGTGGAAGGACAACCTTCGATGGGCCACCCATACCGCCTCTCAGATCGGCACGGCATTCAGCTTCCTATTTATGATTCTGGGCGTGCTCTTTGTCTTCACGGGGGATTTTATCGATGGCATATGGTGGTTTTTGATCGGGATGTTTTTGAGGAATGCATCCCAGGCATCGTATATACAGGTGCTTATTCGAAAGGCATTGGAGGGTGAGAAGGTGAGGAGATTCATGAATGATCACCCGGTGACAGTCCCCCCTTCCATCTCTGTGGATGATCTCGTCAACAACTATATTTACAGGCATCATTTCAAGATGTTCCCTGTGGAGGAAAACGGAAGGCTCATCGGCTGTGTCACCCTCAGCCAGGTCAAGGAAATCCCTGAGGAAGAAAGGAGCAGGCACACGGTAAGGGAACTGGTGAAGGGATGCTCAAGTGAGAATAGCATCAGCCCGGATGAGGACGCCATAAAGGCCCTTACCCTCATGAGTCGATCGCGATCAAGCCGCCTCATGGTAGTGGATGACGAAAGGCTTGTCGGCATCATTTCCCTGAAGGACATGACAAAACTGCTCTCCCTCAAAATGGATCTGGGTGAACCTGATTGATAAATCTATCCGGCTGATACGTCCGATTTTTTTCTGATACCACATTGCCTTATCTGAATTAGGATATTCAAAGAACTTCAATTTGTCACAACAACTATCCATAGAAAATGTAATATAAGAATGGAAAAGGATTATTCCTTCCCTGTCTCCGGCTCGATATTGAACAACATCAGCTTGATGAGGGGATACCCCTCGGTGAGGGCCATATACGCATGGATGGTGGTGGTTATGATGAAGATCCACATTATCGCCACGTGGATGATATGCATGAGGAGCACGCCATCAAACAGGGTCAAATCAATCCAGCCAAGCAGGATGTCCGGAAGCAAAATCGCCACACCGGTTACCCCCTGGAGAATAAGTATTATCCAGAACATGTTATAGGTAAGCTTCTGAAGGGAGGCGAATTTCCCCACCTGGGGATGGTCGTCCTGAAGGAAGAGGTAGTATCTGATCACCGCGGGGGTGGTGAGGATATCCTGTTTGCCGAAGGCGAAGTCCCGATACGTCTTCGTTTCGCCTGCAAAGGCGTATATGAACCTGGCAACCAGATTCGCCAGGATGGCGGCAGCTAAACCATAGTGAATGCTCTTCCATAACCACAGGTATGATTGTAACACCTTGTAGCGTATAAGAAACCCGGTCAGAATGAGGCCGATGATCGAAACGAGGTGCATCCAGTGCATCGTGCGCGCGGGAGGCGGGATGTATTCCTCCTTGGTCACCCTTTTGTGGCGGCCCATAATGTATCGCTCGCCAATGCGGCCGATGATGATATTGCCGAGAAGGTGCAAAAACAGCCCCACGAGCACAACGTAATAAACCACAAAGAACCACCGGTCCAGGAGGCAGTTCACCACATTGATGATATGCATGTCGTCCTATTCCATGGCAAAGGTTTTCTGGTTGTGGCATTCCAGGCAGTCAGGTCCATTTTCCCCATCGTGAACATCCTCGTGACATCGGGTGCAGGTAAAATCGGTGCCTTTGTATCTTGTTGTGAGGCCCGACCCTGATGGGTAATGCCCGTATTCCATTCTGTGGCATTCGCTGCACTGAAGATCAAGGTGTCTCCCTTGCGGGCTCCTCTCGCCCTCCTTGTGCCGATAGTCGGCAATGCGGAAGCTGTCTTTGCCGTGACATGCATCACATGCGGGACCGAGCTGGCCCAGATGAAAATCCTTATGGCAGTCGATACACCTGGTCTTATACAGGAGATAGCTGCCAATCTCATGGCATGCGGTGCACCTGAGGAGCGTGTGACTTCCCTCGAGTGGCCATCCGGTCAGGTGGTGATCGAACGTCTCGACATCAAGCGTTATGAGATCATTGTTTCTGCCGTGGTGCTCGGAGTGGCAATAGGCACATTCGGTGGTCACCCTGGCATGAAGCCCGGCATTCATTCTGATCCTCTCCATGATTGCGGAATGGCACGGAAGACACTTTTGATTATCGACAATATGTCCCTCGCTATGGCACAGCTTACACCCCCCCGGCCTGTAGAGTGATTCGTGGGACATGCAGAGCGGTCCGGGCTCAACCATCCTCGACCAGGGGATCTGAAGGCCTGTATACAGAAGGGCACAAAACAGGACGATCACTACAACAAAGAGGATGAGCGTCCTTTTTCTATACGTATCCATGAGATCACCAAATATATGCCAATACCTGATTACCTGCCATGCCTCGAGAGAAAAGAGCCGAACACTGCAATGAGGAAAAAACCAGTATGATTATTCGTATCGGGGCATACATGTCGATGGCCTGTATAATTTATACATTAATAGATGGATCGGATGAAAGTCAAGGAAGTTTCAAGGAGGCCCCTACCCATTCAATTCCCAGCTTTCTTGAGATAATCATCCCTGGATCCATCCTCCATTGATCGATTCCCTTTCATTCAATCAAGAGAGAAAAGGGCGGCATGAAGAGGGAAAAGGCGGCTTCCGGCCCGATCACGCGGGTGTATGCGTCAAGGACGAGCTGCACAACAATGCGGTTGCGATCGAGGAACATCTGGAGAAGTAAGGATGAGCGACGATCCGCACGGAAAGCCCCTTTATCCAGGACACCACATACGGTCGTTTCTGTCGCGTGAACCTATGCATGCATAGACCTCATCAGTTCCTTCCTTCTTTTTACTTTTTTTCGTATAATATATATATTATATATAAAAGTAGGTCATTTCTTATTGCCCATTTTCCTCTAAGAATACGGGTGACAGATTTTCATCATTCTGTGATCCATCAATAATTATTGAAATTTTCTTTACCTCGCATACGAGGAGAATTGGCGGAAGGGGAAGTTCGATCGTCCTCTTTGCCATGCACCGATAGGCATACCTGTCCTCCATGTGGTAAGTGACGCATCATTTTATTCACATCATTGTTTTTGCACATATGAGCTTCTCTTTTTGCAGATCAACGGATTGAGGCGGCAACGCCTTCAACAACCTTTATCATCCTTAAAAAAGGGAGGTGCACAGTCATGAACAGGACAATGAAGACCTTGACAGTGTGTCTGGCGCTGGCCCTGGCCATCATAATGGCCGGCTCACATGCTCTTGCCCAGGTGGGGTTCGGGTTACCTCCCCTCTGGGAGTTCCCTTCATTCTCGAGCCAACCGCTCCAGGTCCCCACATGGGAGGATCCCTTTGAAGGTGAAGGGGACATTCTGATCGACAACTTCGAGTACTGGGACAGCCCGTACAATCACGGGTGGAGGCAGTCAGAGCCTGCATACCCCGTATACGGATTCGGCATGGGTTATGCCACGATATTCAATACCGTTCTGGATCTCCAGGAGGGAAGCAGGGTGCTCGACGTGTACCGGCCTGCCTCCGTTTTCCTGCTCGGCACGCCCTATGAAAAACATGCCATACTCTATTCCCTGTTCACCCCTGCAAGCGCTGCCAATCCCGATGTCACCGCCGGAATCCGCATGATGATGAACAGGGTGGTGAGCTTCGATTTCAGGGCGCCCCTCGGTATCGAGCCGTGGGATATCTTCGAGCTCGACGTCATAGGCGAAGCGGACCCGAACCTGAGCGACAACCTGATCACCGTAAAGCTCATTCCCTTACAGCCTCCTGCAGGCTCCTGCTTAGGCCCCATGAACAAGACCATGGGCATGTACGGGATCATGTCGGGCGTTACCGGGTACAACCCTGCCGGTCAGATCGAGGTAACGGTAAGCCTGGGCCGCGGCATGCTCGACGGTTCCTGGCACGCCGTATGGGTGGATCTTATCGATGCGGTGAAGACCGCAGTGGATTCCTTCGATGACATCGATACTGCCGACAAAGCCGATTGGTACATCGCCAGGGCAGATGCCGTGCTGGTGAGCGGGCAGATGTTCCGCCTTGACAACCTCATGTTCAGGGAATACCACCCCCATGGAGATATGCATGACCACATGCTCATGGAGCCCAACTTCTTCGAGATGGGTCCGCTCTTCGCCCAGATCTTCGAGCCGTATACCTATCTGTTCATGGCGGAGTACGGCATGGGCATGGGAGGGATCAAGGTTACCGACCTGATGCTCGATCCTGAGAATTTCCTTCTGGTCGAGGACCCCAATGATCCCAACGACCCGGTGGTCAAATACTGGACCGACCTGGGCGCCGACCCCAACCTGTTCGGCCAGGATGATCCCAACATGGCGGAACTATTCGATCGAACCGGCTTTGTGGTGGATCTGGGACTTCCGATCTTTGCCGATCCAAACATGAGGATGTCCGCATCCGGACCCAGCGCCGACGTGAAGTCCGGTATCATCGATGCAGGCACCCTCGGGTGGAACGCCACCGTCAATGGATATGGCGCAAACGGCATCCAGGCCTTCCTGCTTCAGCAGTTGCCTGTATACCCCTATGACGGCATGCCGACCTATATCCCGTCACACCACGACGCACTAAAGGTAGTGGAGAGGTACGGCAAGCCCTTCTTCAGGCCGGACCTCGTGTACCTTCTGGAGGGGGCACTGTGGAATGCGGGGGTAACGGTATGGCCGATGATCGCGGCTCTCAATTACACGCCCCAATACTTCGAGGACCTCATCGTGACCATCGAGGTGACCAACGGTATGTACTCGGACGTGAGGACATTTCCCATCAGCGTGGTCAACTACCCGGTGGAGAACTATCCTCCCGTGGTCCAGGTAATGGTTCACGACCGGATCTTCTACGTCGGAGAGCCTGGTGAATACCTCGTGAGCTTCCTGGATCCCGACTGCTTCATCTTCTCTCGATCACCTGCCCCCGCCACCACCCATGTGCCCGGATTCCCCATCAACGCAAGCTTCCGGACCGACATGGAGGGATTGGTGTGGAACTTGACCATCAACGGTCTTCCCAACTACCAGTACGGCCCTTGGATCGAGCAGATCATCCAGCCGTGCAGCGGGCTCATTAGCTGGGTGCCGAAATTCGAGGGGGCCTACGATACCATCGTGACCTGCACCGATGCGCGCGGTGCCATGGGATTCGAGGATTTCACCATCTTTGCCGTCAACCGGGGCACATGGCTGAACCATCCCCCCATCATCCTGCACATGCCCACCCATCCACTGGTGATCAAGGCGGGAGAGGAATTCATCGTCAACGCGCACAATCTGATGGTCGAGGACCCCGACGGAGATGAGCTCTACGCCTCCTGCAATATTGGTACTTGCGGCCGCGCACAGGATGGCTCCTTCATCTGGAAATTCCAGAGCAACTTCCCGGGCATGTATATGGTACAGATCGTGTTTTACGACATCAGGGGGGGATACGCCATTCTCCACATGCACGTGCAGGTAAAACCATGGTGGAGCTATTAATGCCTTGGTAAAAACCACGAGAGGGGAGCGGACTACCGCTCCCCTTCTCTTTTATACACTGCAGGTGGTTTATACGCTTCAGCTTGTTCAAATCCGCAGCCCGAGGGATACCGTAACTCTAATTGGCCCTCTGGTCGATCCGGGTTTAGATCAAAGGAATCTGGTGAGCAGTGAAGAAATAACGATGTGCCGGGCGATCAATGGCGAAAATGCAGTTGACAGCGGGAAGATGATCCTGCATGAGATTAAAAATGGATTATAGGAAAAATTGACTTTTTATTCTCATCGATATTATAGTATAAAAAATAACATCTTGATGCTTCAGCTCATTTCTTTTGTTAATCGATAATTGACAGATATTCGCCATATGCTGTGTCTCATTACGCTATCATAATTATCCAATACACTAGCCGATACACCATTACAACATGACGGATTATTGACAAGGGACATGAACGATCAATCCGTTTAAGACACACGATTCTCAAGGGATTGACAATGCATCGCTGTGAGATATTGCTCGTTGACGATGATCGGCGCTTCAGGGAGGAATTGAGCGAGTATCTGGAGGAATACCGGATACTGCAGGCGTCGAGCGGGGAAGAGGCGCTTAGGCTGCTCCAGGAGCCCCATGAGATCGAATTGGTCATGCTGGATGTCAAGCTGCCCGGGCTGAACGGCATCGAGGTGCTCAAGAGGATGAAGATGATGGTCCCCGACCTGAAGATCATCATCCTGACCGGTTACAGCACCAAGGACATCGCCATAGGGGCGCTGAAAGGGCATGCGGATGATTACATCGAGAAGCCGTTGCAGATCCGGAATACCAAGCGGATCATCGCTCGGATCCTGGAAAGTCGCTGGGGACAACAGGAGGGTGACAGCGAGGATATCAAAGGGAAGGTAGAGCGCATCAAACGCTTCCTGGAGAAAAATTATGACAAGAAGGTTGATTTAAGGATGGCGTCGGACAGGGTATTCCTGAGCCAGAAATATCTCAGCAGGGTCTTCAAGCAGCACACAGGGATAGGATTCAACGAATACCGGCTGAAGGTCAAGATGGATGCGGCAAAGGGATTTTTGCTTGAGGGAGGGTACAATATCAATCAACTTGCCTTCAAACTGGGATATGAAAATACGGAATCCTTTATCCGCTCATTCAAGAAGTTCACAGGATGCACCCCAAGCACGTATCGCAAAAGGGAGGCCCTGAAGTACAGCAACGGCTTGAATGTACCCCAGCCCGGCTGACGAGGCATATGCCTCAGGTCTGCGAATGATGCATCTGCAAATGAACGAGGGACGAGTCAATGCAGAGTGCATACCTCAATATTAGGAAGGCATAGAAGTGAGATGTCAAAACCGCTTCGTCTCTTGATAATGGATGATTCCGAGGATACTATCCTGCTGCTTGTTCGAGAATTGCGGAAGGCCGGATATGAGCCCGACTACACCAGGATAGGCACACCTGATGACCTCCATACGGCGCTATCCCAACAAACCTGGGACATCATCATCGCCGATGACACCATGCACGAATTTATATGCCTCGAGGCATTGAGAATGGCCCATTGCATGAGACCGGATATCCCGTTCATCCTTATTGCGGGCGGGTGGGACCAGGATCGGGCAGCGGACCTCATCGAGGCAGGCGCCTTTGACTACATTGTGAAAGACCATCCGTTGCGGTTTATTCTTTCAGTGGAGCACGCCAGGGAAGAGGTGCGGGTACGACGGGAACTGAACAAGACGCGTGCGTCATTGCAGGAGATGAAAGACGGCTACCAGAACCTGGTGGAGCATATCCCTGCCATAGCCTATACGGCTGCGCTCGACGCCCCGAGCAGTTCCCTGTATGTCAGTCCCCACATCGAAAAAATACTCGGATTCACCCCTGAGGAGTTCACAAGGGATCCCGAGGCATGGCTCAAACAGATCCACCCTGAAGACCGGAAACGGGTGATGGCCGAAATTACAAAGGCAGATAAGAAAGGCCGGCCCTTTATCTGCGAATACCGGATGCTCACCAAGGACGGGCGAGTCGTGTGGTTCCGGGACAAGGCGGCAACCGCTGCTGCCGGCGAGAATAAATCCTCTGTTCGCCAGGGCATCATGATCGACATCACCGCCCGCAAGATCGCAGAGGAGGCCCTGCAAAAGGCCTCCGCAAAGTTGGAGAAAAGGGTGGAGCAGAGGACAAGGGCCCTGCGCTCGGCAAACGAATCACTGCAACGGGAGATTGAGGAGGGAAAAAGGAAGGAAACGGCCCTGACGGAGAGCGAGGAGCGATTCAGGGCACTGGTCCAGAATGCCTTGGATGTCACCATGATCATGGAGGTGGACGGAATCATCAAGTATATAAGCCCCTCTGTAGAGACCATCCTGGGGTTTATACCACGTGAACTGATCGGCAGCAACGTGTGCGACTATATCCACCCGGATGATACCGGATCGGCCAGGGCCCTGCTTGACACCCTCCTTGCAGACCGTGGGCATATAAGGATTCCGTCGTTACGCACCCGGCGCTCTGACGGTGCCTGGATCCATATGGAGGGGATCGCCACCAACCTGCTTGGCAATCCGGCGGTAAAGGGGATCGTTGTGAATGCCCGGGATGTGACGGAGCGCAAGAAGGCGGACAATGAGCGCGAGCATTTCATACAACAACTTGAGGCCCTGGCGTTAAAGGCCCAGACCCACGCCCAGGAGCTCGATGCCGTGATCGCATCGCTCTCCCATCCGGTCATGATCTATGACACGCACGGCACCGTTGTCAATGCAAACAGTGCATGCATCGATGGCCTGGGCTTCGACCCGAAGGGCATGGACCAGGCAGCCGTCCTGCAAGAGGTCTATTCCAGGCTCTCAACCGGGGAACGGACCATGGTGGAACAGACGGTGTCCGCCAGTGCCCTGCACGGCGAGACCGTCAAAGGGCAGCGGTATGTATTCACAACCCCGTCCGGGGAGGAACGGGCGGCCCTCTGTTCGGCCTCACCCATCAGGACCGGGGACAGGATCATCGGCGCGGTGGTGCTCTGGGAGGACATCACCGACCGGGTGAGAATGGATGAGGCACTGAAACAGTCCCACGAGGAGCTTGAGATCAAGGTGGCCCAGCGAACCGCCGAGCTTCTGGAGGCAAACCGGCGGCTGGAAAAGGAGATTGCGGAGCGGATGAAGATCGAGCGGGAGATTCAGGCCGGCAAGGAGATCCTGGAACGGGTGTTCTCCAACACCCATATCCTCATCGCTTATATGGACGACCGGTTCAACTTCATCCGGGTGAACCGGGCCTATGCCGAGGCGGACGGCCGCACCCCGGAATTCTATCCGGGCAAGAACCACTTCCAGTTGTTCCCAAACGAGGAAAACGAGCGCATCTTCCGCCAGGTGATCTTGACCGGCGAGCCGTATATGACGTACGCCAAGCCCTTCGTATATCAGGAACACCCGGAACGCGGGGTTACCTATTGGGATTGGAGCCTGCAACCGGTCAAGAACGCCCGGGGCAAGGTGGAAGGACTCATGCTGTTTCTGGTGAACGTGACAAAAAGAAAACAGGCGGAGGAGCAGATCGCCGCGATGCAGAAGGAGCTCATCCAGGCACAGCACCTTTCCGATATCGGCACCCTCGCATCAACCGTGGCCCACGAGCTGCGCAATCCCCTTGCGGTCATCGAGACGGCCTGCTTCAACATCCGGCATAAAAACCGGGATCCCTCGCTGGAAAAAAATCTTCGCAATATCGAGGAGTGCCTGGTGGAAAGCGAGCAGATCATCGACAATCTGCTATACTATTCCCGGATGCGGACGCCGGACTATAAAACGATCTCCCTCCTCCCCCTTCTCGAAGAATGCCTTGAGGCTGTTAAAAAGAGGGAACGAAAAAGGAGGGTCTCGATCCTCAAACGGTGCCGATGTCTGGAAGACCTTGATATGGAAGCCGATCCCACCCAATTGAAGGAGGTGTTCACCAATATCCTGAACAACGCCTGCGATGCGTTGAAGGAAGATGGAGGGAAAATCGTGGTTGAAGCGGATGCGGACAGCGGCGGTTTCATTCGTATTCTCTTCACCGACAATGGGGCAGGGATCACCGAGGAGAACCTGAAAAACATATGTAAGCCCTTTTTTTCCACTAAAACCAAAGGGACCGGCCTCGGGCTCACCGTGTGCCGGCAGATCGTTGATCTCCACCGTGGGACAATGGAGATCAGCAGTGAACCAGGCAGAGGGACCACCATTGGGGTGGTCCTCCCCTTACGGAGGAGATCGGATTGAGCGGGACAATACTCATCATCGACGATGACCAACGGTTGTGCGAGGAGATGAAGGAGGTATTGGCTGCAGAGGGCTACCATGCCCACTGGTGCTGTAACGGCGAAGAAGGGCTTGTATACCTGGAAAAGGGGAATTTCGACCTCCTGTTGCTCGATCTGAAGCTCCCTGGATTGTCCGGCATGGAAATTCTCGAAAGGGCGAAGACAAGAAACCCCGCACTCAGGGTTATTGTGCTCACCGGCTCCCCCCTCCACTCCATCGGTCAGGGAGTCGCGGCATATGAAGACGAGGGAAACGCCCCACTCGACCTGGCTGACACCGTCCTTAACAAACCCTTCAGGATCAATGCCCTGCTTTCCTGCATCCGTGAAACCATTCGAACATAAGGTACAAATATAACGGTGCAATGCTCACAGGCGGAGGGCATTTTTCGCAATGAGAGATTGCACCATTCCTTCCGGGGGAAAAATGTCAATCATATGTGGAATCAAGCCATTTCCTTTTATGGGGAAAAAGGCAATACTATAAATAAGCAAATGGGTAATTTCTTCTCTCAACCGAACAATGGGCAAAGCCGGGGGGCGCTATGGGTCCTAAAAAGATCATGGTTGTTGACGATAATCAAGTTTTCCTGGAGGAACTCAAGGAAACGCTGACCGTGGCCAAATACAAGACCATGGCCATTCACGACAGCACAAAGGCAGTGGATGCGGCCCTTGCCTACCAACCCGACCTTATCCTGCTTGATTTCATGATGGAGGGAATGCATGGATTCAAGGTTGCAGAGCGCCTGAGGGAATCCCCCCTGACCAGGCACATCCCCCTCATCGCCATGAGCGCATTTTTGAGTGAGGATCACGAGGGCATGCTCAAGGAGATGTACGGCTTTCGAACATTTCTGGCCAAACCCTTCGGCGCGAAGAGGATGCTTGCGGAAATAAAAAATATCCTTAATGAAACCAACCAGGGCTCGAATGCATCGGGAGTGACGTAAATCAAAAAGCGGCGTTCATCCGTCGCTTGAGCGGTGAACCATTGCCACGACAGGAGGGAAGGAAACAATGCAAAGATCCTTTCGACCCACAAACCAAGGAAGCCGTTTTTTCGCCGTCACCACCGATCCCAGGAGGGGCTCCTTCATCGTGGAGATCGATCATATCGAGGCGGTCTCCGGCAAACACATCCGGGTGAGGTGCTGTTCCTGTTCACGCATGGCCGCCAATCTATGGGAGCATCCCCGGATCACCATCCTGGTATGGGACGCACAATACAATCTGAGCCTCCAGCTCTCCGGAAGATTCCTGCACATGAGGAGCACCCCCCTTACCTGCGGGGATACCTCCGAAACCGATGCCATCCTGGAATCACATAGCGAAATGGACCTGATGATCGAAATCGACGGGATTGAGGAGATCGAACGGGCCGTGCATGGGGAAGAGACAGTGATACCTGCACGTTGGCCGATGCATCACAACCAGCACATACTCCAAGGATAGCAATCGCGATCGAGTAACGAGGGTGTTGCGAAACCACCTTTTTGCACATGCATGGAAATCATTATAACAAAGTTTATCTCTGCACGCAGCGGAAGGCAAAAGAAATTCTTCAGGCACAGCAAGGTGTGGGAAATATTGTCCATCATAATTAAAATTATGCCGCCACAGATCCCGCAATCCTGAATTCCCACCCTTTCGACACCCTCATTAGCCTGTTTAATACATTTACGAGTGTTATGAACCTATGCGATCACCTGTGGCAAGGATACCATTGTTATGCGGGTGCAGTATCGCCGCGATAATCCTCTCGGCTGCAGCGGCGTCCCTTCCGGCATTCGCCCAACCGGAGTATTACGGAAGGCTCACCACGGTGGTGGAGACCTACAAGACCGTGGAGGGCGAACACGCCGTCCCCTCGTACCAGTACCTGAACCTCACGGTTGACCAGCCCATGGGCATGGAGAGAGACCACTACCTCTATTTTTACGGGAGGCTCTCCGAGGACCTGCTCGACCACGAAAACAGGGAGAGCGAGGTCTATTCGGCGTTTCTTAACATGGAGGAGGTATTTCCCCGCACCGGCCTCACCCTCGGCAGGCAGTTTATCAGCACCGTGGCGGGCTCTGCGGTCACCGACGGGATCGAGGTGAGGATCAACGAGGTGGCACGGCGGCTTAAGGTGGGGCTGTTTGCGGGCGGTGACGCCAAATTTGTTGACACATACGAGGAGGGGGATTGGCTCTTCGGAGGCACCCTCGATATCCTCCACCTCGAGCGCACCAACATCGGGTTCAGCTTCTTCCAGAAATACGACCGGTGGGACGTCGCCCGGCAGGCACTGGGACTCGACCTGGGCTACCGGATCAGGACCCTGGCCAAGTTGCACGCTGAGGCCAGGTATGACCTCCTGACCGAGATGGTGGACACCTATTTTCTGGGAGGCAAGCTCTATGCGGGCAGGGACCTGACCCTTTCACTGGAATACTATTACAATGTGCCGGTCTTCGACGCCACGGACATCTATTCGGTCTTTGCCGTGGATGAGTACCGGGAGGCGCGTTTCCAGACGGACTACCGGATATCCAAGTGGATCAATGTGTTCGGCGCCTTTACCCATGAATTCTACGAAGAGGGTGAGGACACGGATAACGTCGAAATCGGGACCATCATCCGGCGATACGCACGTTTCGATCTCTACGCCTCTGTCCTGATCAGGGAGGGGGAGGATGAGCTTCTGGGCGGCACCCTGAAGGGGCACTACTATGCCTCCGCGGACCTGACCATCGGGGCTGGCGTAGAGGGGGATGATTACCGGATGTACGACATGGAGGAGAGCAGATCCGCAAGCCGCTACTTTGCAGACGTCATGTTCTATCTCTCGAATCACCTCTATGTATACGGAAAGGTTGAAGGGCTGAAGAGCGAATACCACAACCACGAGATTCGTGCCAGGATCAAGGTTTCATATGCCTTTCAACGAATAAACAGGAAAGGACAATAGATCGATGATCAGGAATGCCTGTAAAATCACCTTGTTGCTGCTGCTCTGCTCCTCGGTGGCGTCGGCGCTCCAGTTCTCACATTCACAGCATCGTCAGTTCGAGGAACTGGAACAGTGCCAGATCTGCCACAAGCGGGATGCCCTCACCATCAGCCCTGAGACAGGGGTGTGCACGAACTGCCACAGCGTGGATGAGGTGAACAAGACCGAACTGGGCAAGGTAGAGACCCACGGCAGCTTCTGGTATACGGAGCACAAAAACTACAATCCCCTCGAGGGATCGGGCAAGGAGGAGTTTTTGTGCAGCAAGTGCCACCAGGAGGCCTTCTGCCTGGACTGCCACAAGGGGGGATTCCAGGACGAGACAGAAGGGGCGAACATACATCGCTCCGACTACCTGGTCACCCATCCCATCAAGGCAAAGGGGGATTCCAGGAGCTGCTCGGCGTGTCACGAGAAGCGGTTCTGCGGCAAGTGCCACGACCGATTCAGGCGCACCGACCTGAGGCTCTATTCCCACCGCAAGGGCTGGT
>JBLIRP010000085.1:0-15732 GCA_049472355.1 bacterium
CTTAAAAACGTGAGCCCCAATCTGGGCTGGCTGTATGTCCCCTTTTGCATCCTGGTGATCGTGGGCACATCAAACAGCGTCAACCTCACGGACGGACTGGACGGGCTCGCCATCGGCCCATTGATCATCGCCGCAGCCACGTATACGGCAATCGCTTACGTCACGGGGCATGCGAGGTTTGCCAACTATCTCATGATCATCAATGTGAAGGGTGCAGGGGAGCTCACCATTTTTTGCAGCGCCATGATCGGTGCGGGAATGGGGTTCCTCTGGTTTAACACCTATCCCGCCCAGGTATTCATGGGAGACATCGGCTCCCTCTCCTTGGGGGCCGCCCTCGGTACGGTGGCGCTGCTGACAAAGCATGAGTTGATACTGATCCTGATCGGGGGGCTGTTCGTGATCGAGACCGTATCGGTGATCATTCAGATCATCTCGTTCCGGCTAAGCGGTCGTCGGGTGTTCGCCATGGCGCCCATACATCATCACTTTGAACTGAAGGGATGGGCCGAACCGAAGATCATTGTTCGTTTCTGGATCATCTCCGTCATTTTGGCCCTGCTCAGCCTAAGCACGCTGAAACTGCGGTGATCGATATGCGTAAAGGCAGAGAAAAATCAAAAAAGGCACCGGGAACCTGTGCCACCATCGAGTCATTGCCCGGCAGGAAGGTTTTGATCGTGGGATGCGCCGTCACCGGCCTTGCGGCGATTCGATTTCTGACCGACCGGGGCTGCAGGGTTACCGTGTCCGAATCCAGGCAGCGTTCCGAATGCGAGGGTGCCCTTCGAAATCTGGACATGGCGGATGTCCAGTGGGAATTCGGGGCGCATCTGGAGAAGACCTTTGTGGACCAGGACTGGATACTGGTCAGCCCGGGGGTTCCCATGAGCATATCCCCGCTGGCAAAGGCCAGGGCGCAAGGGATACCGGTGGTGAGCGACATAGAGCTTGCCTTTCGACTGACCGCCACGCCCATGATCGCCATAACCGGGACCAACGGAAAGACAACGACAACGACCCTGGTGGGGGAGATTCTGCATGCGGATGGGAAGAAGGCCTTTGTGGGGGGCAATATCGGCACCCCCATCCTCGATTCCATCCATGAAGGGAATGAATACGACTTCCTGGTTGCCGAGGTGAGCAGTTTCCAACTGGAGGGGGTGAGCACCTTCGCCCCCCATATCGCCGTCATACTCAATCTCACCCCCGATCATCTGGACCGCTATCCAGGGATCACGGCGTATCAGGAGGCAAAGGCCCGGATACTGACGTATCAGGCAGCGGGGGATTACGCCATCCTAAACGGGGGAGACCAGTGGGTGGCGGGCCTTGCAGAGGGATGCGCCGCCACGGTATACCTTTTCGACACCGGCCGACCGGTTATCCGGGGCGCCATGATAGGGGAGGGCCGCATGATCATCCGGGATGAGGATTCCGAGCTTGATCTGGGAGCGGTGGAAGGGATGGGATTGACGGGCAGTCACAACCTGGAGAATATGATGGCCGCAAGCCTTGCCGCCTATTGCGCCGGGGTCTCCGTGGAATCGATCCGGCGGGTCCTCAGGGAGTTCAAGGGATTATCCCATCGCCTGGAGACGGTCGCGAATATCGGGGGGATCACCTTCATCAACGACTCGAAGGGAACCAACGTGGGCTCGGTCCAAAAGGCCCTCGAGGCGATCCCTGCCCCCATACTGCTCATTGCCGGAGGCCAGGCCAAGGGGTGTGATTTTACCAGTCTTGCCCCGCTGATACAGGAGAAGGTTCGGGCGGCCTTCCTCATCGGAGAGGCGCAAGCGGCAATTGCGCGGGCATGGGGGACCTCCACGCGGATTGTCGCCGCTGCGGATCTGCGGTCCGCAGTGGAAGGTGCATACAAAACGGCCCAGCCGGGGGACACCATCCTCCTTTCACCCGGCTGTGCAAGCTTCGATATGTTCAAGGATTACAAGGACAGAGGAAACCAGTTCAAAACAATCGTGATGGAGTTGGCACATGCCGAGAAAACGCTGCTTTGATCAGTTGCTTCTGGTAACGGCATTGATCATGATGGGAATCGGGGTGATTATGGTCTACAATGCCAGCGCCATTATCGCGGTAACCAAGTACGGCCAGAGCCCCTTTCATTTCTTGCGGATACACCTGTGTCACCTGTTTGTGGCCCTGTGCTTTCTCATTGGGGCGATGAAGAGCCCTTACACGGTATGGAAACGGTGGGCCCCGGTGTTTCTCATTGCGAGCTTCGTCATGCTGCTCCTGGTGTTCGCCCCCCATATCGGTCTCAAGTGGGGAGGGGCACGCAGGTGGATTAAGATCACCTCCTTTTTGAGCTTTCAGCCGTCCGAATTGGCAAAGATGGCGATCATTTTCTTTATGGCCTCATTCATAGCCAAGAAAAAAAACAAACCGGAGGAGTTGGAATCCATCTCGTCTCCCCTTTTCTTGATGCTGGGTGCATTTTTTGCCCTCATTGTGGCCCAGCCCGATCTGGGCACCGCAGCCCTCCTGGTGATCGTAGGATTGACCATGCTCTATGTGGCGGGATTCCGCCTGCGTTATCTGATCCTGCCGTTGCTCGTCTTTATCTGCTGTACGGGCATTCTGATCTGGATAACGCCCTACCGGGTCACCAGGGTCCTTTCCCATCTGAATCCATGGGAAGATCCGACCGGCAGCGGCTACCAGCTCATCCAGTCGATAGTGGCCATCGGGAGCGGAGGGAAGATGGGGACAGGGCTCGGGAATGCGGTGCAGAGCGGTATAACCATACCGGAGCCCTTTACGGATTTCATTTTTGCCATAATCGGAAAAGAGGTGGGATTGGTGGGGACCTGTCTCATCGTGTGCCTCTTTTTTCTCATTGCATGGCGGGGCCTGCGGATCGCGCTCAACTGCAGGGATTCATTCGGGGTGAACCTTGCCGTGGGCATTACCTGCCTGATCGTGTATCAGGGATTGATCAACATGGGGGTGGTGACCGGCCTGCTGCCGACGAAGGGGATTACGCTCCCTTTTATCAGCTACGGAGGCACCTCGCTGGTCTTCAATGCCCTGGGGGTAGGGATCCTCTTAAATGTCTCCCAGTACACCTGAGCAGACCAGGATCCTTCTTGCAGGCGGCGGCACAGGGGGACATATTTATCCGGGGGTGGCCCTGGCGCAGGAATTCCTGGCCAGGGGCTCGTTTGATTGCCTGATGGTGGTGACGTCAAAGGACATGGACAGACACATCATGGAGAGTGAACGGATGCCGTATGCAGCCCTTCCTGTAAAGGGATTCCGTCAAGGGATTACACCGGGGAGGATCGCCGATGTGTATCATCTGGCCCTCTCCTTTGTGAGGACATGGCGGATCATTGCCTCGTACCGGCCGCATGCCGTCATCGGCCTGGGCGCCTACGTGTCCCTTCCGGCCATATGCATCGGCAGGCTCAAGGGAATCACCACCTTTATCCATGAGCAGAACCTGGCGCCCGGAAAGGTAAATCTTCTTTTGGGTCGCTGGACCGACGGAATCTTTACCTCCTTCCCTCAGACCGGGAGGTACTTCCCGTCGCACAAGGTGCGGATGCTGGGCAACCCCTTGCGCTCCATACCATCGAACATCGACAGGACGCAAGGCCGTTTGACCCTGGGGCTGCAACCGGATCTCACCACGCTCCTGGTGACCGGGGGAAGCCGCGGCGCCCATGCAATCAATCTCAATGCAATGGATGCCTGTGCGCAGTTGAAATCGAAGGGGATTCCGTTTCAGGTCGTCCACCAGACCGGGGATGAGGATTATGATCGGGTTGTGAGGTGGTATGCAGGGGAGGGGATGAGTGCAGTAACCAGATCATTTTTTGACAATATGATGGAGATGTATCTCCTGTCGGATCTCGTTATCTGCCGTGCGGGTGCGGGAACCCTCGCCGAGCTCACCGCAACGGGAACACCCGCCCTGCTCATACCCTATCCCTATGCCAAGGCGGATCACCAGACCACCAATGCAATGGCCATGGTGAATGCAGGGGCGGCGCGAATGATACGGCAGCGCGATCTTTCGGGCAAGGTATTGGCACAAGAGATCGGACAGCTCCTGAATGCGCCTGAAATCCTCAGGGGTATGGCCCGGGCGAGCCAGGCGCTGGGAAGGCCTCATGCGGCGAGGGAAATCTGCGATCAGGCCATCGCATGGCTTGCTGAAAGCCAAGGAAGGACGCAATGCACCCTAAATTAAAACGAATTCATATGGTCGGCATCGGCGGAATCGGGATGTGCGGGATCGCGGAGGTGCTGCACAACCTGGGGTACACGGTGACCGGAAGCGACCTCCATGACAGCGCCACCGTGCAACGGCTCCGGGATCTCGGGATCACCATTCGCATCGGCCATAAGGAAGAGAATATTGCAAACGCCCAGGTAGTAGTCTATTCCTCTGCGGTATCGGACGACAATCCGGAGATCAGGGCGGCGCGTGCCTCCCTGATACCCGTCATCCCCCGGGCGGAGATGCTCGCCGAGCTCATGCGCATGAAGTACGGCATCGCCGTGGCCGGGAGCCACGGAAAGACCACCACGACCTCGATGGTGGCGTCCATACTGGGGAGGGGAGGCCTTGATCCCACGATCGTCATCGGAGGCAGACTGGACAGCATCGGCAGCACGGCAAAACTTGGTCAGGGAGAGTACATGGTCGCCGAGGCGGACGAGAGCGACGGCTCCTTTCTCAAGATTTCCCCGACGATTGCGGTGGTGACCAATATCGACCGGGAACACCTGGATTTCTATAGGGATCTTGATCATATAAAGGACACCTTTCTTCAGTTCATGAACAAGGTCTCGTTCTACGGACTCATATGCCTGTGCCTGGACGACCCGATCCTCCAGGAGATGATTCCCCGGCTTACCAAGAGGATCCTTACCTACGGGCTGAGCATTCAGTGCGATCTGCGTGCGGAGAACATACGCATAGAAGGGCTCCACTCCCATTTCGACGTCATTTATCACGGCACATCACTCGGTCCCATCGATCTCAATCTCCCGGGTATCCACAACATCTACGATGCCCTTGCCGCCATCGGGGTGGCCCTTGATCTGGAAATGCCCTTCATCGTTATCCAAAAGGCATTGGAAGGGTTCAAGGGTGCGGACCGGCGCTTCCAGGTCAAGGCGAAGATCGGTGACCTCGTGATCGTGGATGATTACGGCCATCATCCCACGGAGATCAAGGCAACCCTGAGGGCGGCGAAAAAGGGGTGGGGGAAACGAATCATATGCGTATTTCAGCCTCATCGCTATTCCCGTACACAATTCCTCTTGGAGGAGTTTGCCACCTCATTCTACGACGCGGATCTGGTGGTGGTGACGGATATCTATCCTGCGGGAGAACAACCCATCCAGGGTGTTCACGGAGGGTTGATAGCCGAGGAACTCAGGGAACACGGGCACAAGGATGTGCATTATCTGACAGACCTCAACGAAATCCCTGCATTCTTACTGGAGATTGTGCGGCCGGGGGATATGGTGTTGACCCTTGGCGCCGGCGATGTGTGGAAGGTGGGGGAGAAACTCGAGGGGATGATCAAACAAGAACGATTCTTGGTAGGGTCATCAGGGGGGAGCCAATGATAGTTGCCACGTGTGAGTGCATTAAGGGCATGAAGAGGATTCTGGGCAGCCGGTTTCGCATGAATCGCCCACTGGCCCCATTGACATCCCTCAATATGGGGGGATTGGTTGAATTCTGGGCCATGGTCTATGATCTGGAGGAATTGCGCAGGATCTTGGGCTTGGCCAGATCGGAGGGACTGAGGGTAAGGATATTGGGAAAGGGCACCAATCTGGTCATCCAGAATGGACTGCTGAAGGGGATTGTCATTCAACTGGGCGGGACCCTGAGTGAAATCAAGAGAAACAACGACCGGATCGGCATGGGAGGGGGATGTCCGCTTGCCTGTCTGCTGAAAGAGGCCATCGCCTGCGATTTGAACGGCGCGGCCTCGCTCGCCGGCATCCCCGGCACGCTGGGGGGGGCGGTGACCATGAATGCGGGCACCGATCAGGGGAGCCTGGGAGACCTCATCGAGGAGGTTGATATCCTGACGGAAGGCCGAATCGAGACGTGGTCGGCACGGGAGATGGGATTCGGGTACCGGCGCAGCCGAATCAACAATGGGAAGATTGTCCTGGGTGCCCGGCTGCGGCTGAAGCCCGGGATCGATGTCAAGAATGCCGTGCGAAGGACGCTTATGCAACGATGGAGCGCCCAGCCTTACCGCGAAAGGAGTGCGGGGTGTGTGTTTCGGAACCCCCCCGGGTACTCGGCAGGGAAGCTGATTGACGAGGCGGGTCTCAAGGGGCATCGGATAGGCAAGGTCGAGGTTTCACGCAAGCATGCGAATTTTTTCATCAATTGCGGAGGGGGCACCTCCGATGATTTCCTTCGTCTCATGGAGAGTGTCCAGAAGCGGGTATACCAGGTATCCGGGGTATACCTGAAACCAGAGGTGAAATTTTGGGTGAACGATGATGAACGATGAATCCGGCAAGTATGCCACGCGGAAGGAATCACTGCGGGTCGGGGTGCTCCTTGGCGGATGGTCCGATGAGCGTGAGATTTCCTTAAAAACGGGGCAGGCAATCACAAAGGCGCTCGTTGCCAAGGGCTGGGAGGTCAGACCGATCGATGTGGACCGCAATGTGTGCGATCGCATCAAGCATGAGGGAATCGATGTGGCCTTCCTGGCGCTTCACGGCCGTTTCGGTGAGGACGGAACCATCCAGGGCGTGCTCGAAATGATGGGGATACCGTATACCGGATCGGGGGTACTGGCCAGTTCGGTGGCCATACACAAGATATTCACCAAGATCGTCCTTCAACACGCAGGGATTCCCACCCCGTTATTCATCCCTCTGGGAAAGACGGACGGACCGTTGGAGGAGAGCCCCTTCGGATACCCTGTGGTGGTCAAGCCCGCCACCCAGGGCTCGACCATAGGGATCCACATCGTCAATGGGCGCTCGGAGCTGAAGGATGCGGTGGCGGACGCATTCGGGTACGACGATGCCGTCCTGGTCGAGGAATTCGTGCCGGGCCGTGAGCTGACCGTGGGAATCCTGGGAACGGAGCCGTTGCCCGTTCTGGAGATTGTCCCCCGATCCGGATTTTATGACTTCCAGGCAAAGTATACCCACGGTCAGTCGGAATATCGCTGCCCGGCGCCGTTGAGCGAGGACATTGCCGGGAGGGTGCGGGAGCTTGGTGCCCATGCCTTTCGGGCATTGGGATGCCGGGATTTTTCCCGTGTCGATTTCCGCCTCAGGGATGACGGCAGCCCCTTCTGCCTGGAGATCAATACCATACCCGGCATGACCGATACGAGCCTCTTGCCCAAGGCCGCCCTGGTGCACGGTATACATTTCCCGGACCTGGTGGAAAGGATCCTGCTGATGGCTGTGGCGCGACGGAATGACTGTTCGGAACGGAAGGGGAACGAGGAGAGATCCATGGGCCATGGATGCCGCGACAAGGGCCTTGCCATGACAACGCACGGCAAGGGGAGGGGAGACTGAGGAGCGTATGAGTCGACCCGTGACCTCCAAACCACCCTTGATCAAAAGGACGCCGCAGAGGGTGCAGAAACGTAAGGGCAAGGCCCCGCGCAGACGCGCCTCGGTGCTCCCCTATGTGGTGATGTTCGTCATAGTGGCCTTGATCCCGTTGGGGAGGCATCTGATCGAATGGGGGACGCGGTGGGGGTACCTTACCGTCAAGAGGATCGAAATCACGGGAAACAGCAGGATCTCGTCGGAACAGATCAAGATGTGGACGGGCATCAAGGAGGGCCTCAATATGCTGAATTTCGATCTGGACGGTGTCACCGGGATTGCCGAGGCCCAGCCATGGATACGGTCCCTCCTGGTGGAACGAAGGTTCCCCTATACGGTTTCCATCGAGGTGGAGGAAAAGCTGCCGGTTGCGATCTGGGAGGAAGAAGACAATCGTTTCCTGATGGACGAATTCGGCTGCCTGCTGGAACCTGTCCGGGGCAGGGACTCCTTTTCTTCGCTGCCGGTCATGACATGCTTCGGGCATTTCGACTGCAAGGCAGGGCGGCGTTGTCCCTTCCCGTATTGGTCCAACGGGCTGAGCATGGTGGAGATCATGAAGGAATGCGCCCCGGAGTTCATGAACGAGGTGGTGAAGATCTGCATTGTCTCGGAAGATCAGGTGACTGTCTTTTTGACCCAGGGGAGGAAGCTCCTGGTTGATATGGAGACAATTCGCGCCAAGTTCCCCCTTCTGAAGGCATTGATCCGTAAAATGCCGGAGCAATGGCGATCCATGGGGTATTGTGATGTGCGATTCGATAACAAGATCATCTTCGGATAGATGCATTGAATGGTTATACCTGAATGTGTGCGGGATTTTCTCAATGAAGAACATCAGCGTGAATGCACACCTTTTGCCTGTTTCTCGGCAGGGCAGCGGGATGGAAGGTGTATTCTTCGACAGGAGGGGGGCAAGGGGAACATGATAAAAAAGGATAACATCATCGTAGGACTGGATATAGGAACGACGAAGATTGCCGCAATCGTGGCAGAATGCCCTTCCGCTTCGGCAGTGGAGATCATCGGCATGGGAGTGGCCCCGTCCAGAGGCCTCCGCAAGGGCACGGTGGTCGATATCGACAGCACGGTGGAGTCGATCAAATTTGCCGTCAGGGAGGCGGAGCTGATGTCCGGTCATCAGATTGACGAGGCCTATGTGGGCATTGCGGGAGGGCATATCCGCGGAATCAACAGCAAGGGGGTCATTGCGGTTTCAGGGAAGAACAGGGAGATCATCCAGGACGATGTCGATCGGGCGATCGACGCGGCAAAGGCCGTCGCACTTCCCATGAGCCATGAGGTGATCCATGTCTTACCCCAGGAATTTCTCATAGACGACCAGGAGGGTATTCAGAAGCCCCTCGGGATGCACGGGGTCAGATTGGAGGTATTGGTCCACATTGTCATCGGGGCCATCACCTCCGCCCAGAATATCATCAGGTGTGTGAACAGGGCAGGGATCGAGGTGAAGGATATCATCCTGGAACAGCTCGGATCGAGCCATTCCACCATCACCCAGGAGGAGAAGGACCTGGGAATAGCGGTGGTGGACATCGGCGGCGGCACCACGGATATCGCCATATTCGTTGACGGGAGTATTCGGCATACCAGTGTTCTTTCCCTTGCCGGGGACAATTTCACCAAGGATATTGCCGTTGGATTGAGGACGCCGATTTCCGAGGCTGAAAAGATCAAGAGGGAATATGGATGTGCCTTGACCTCCCTTGTTGACGAGAATGAGGTCATCGAGGTGCCCAGCGTGGGCGGGCGCAAGCCGAGGGTCATTTCCCGCCAGGTCCTGTCGGAGATCATTCAGCCCAGGGCCGAGGAGGTATTCGATTTGATCGCACGGGAGATTCATTCAAGCGGTTACGAAGAGCTCATATCCGCGGGGGTGGTATTGACCGGCGGGGCATCTATTATGGAGGGCATGGTGGAGGTGGGGGAACAGATACTCGACCTCCCTGTCCGTATCGGGTATCCGGACAATATTGAGGGGTTGAAGGATGTGGTGCGGAGCCCTGTTCATGCAACCGGCGTGGGTCTGGTGCTCTACGGCGCCCAGCATCATTATGCATCGAGGAAACCGCAGGATAGCGGATTCATCTATGGCATTGCTAATCGGATGAAAAGCATGGTGAATGAGTTTTTTGTGCATTAGTCAGCGAGCGGAGCGAATCAGGGCGAGGTCGTTACCAATACATATACAATTGTTCAAGAGCTTTTCGTGAGGGGAAGGGGAGGAAGCCATATGCCAGAAAAGAAGATGTTGTTTGATTTGGAAGAGGCCATTGCCTCCGGTGCAAAGATAAAGGTGATCGGCATAGGGGGAGGCGGTGGCAACGCGGTAAACCGGATGATCAATGAAAAGGTGCAGAAGGTCGATTTTATCGTCATCAATACCGATGCCCAGGACCTCAAACGCTCCCCCGCACCGGTCAAGATCCAGATCGGGGCAAAGCTGACCAGGGGTCTCGGTGCGGGGGCGGTCCCGGAAACCGGCAGGAAGGCCGCCGAAGAGGATTATCCGCGAATCGTGGAAACGCTGGAGGGGGCGGATATGGTGTTCATTACCGCTGGCATGGGAGGGGGCACCGGCACCGGGGCATCGCCGATAGTGGCCCAGGCTGCGAGGGAGGCCGGGGCGCTGGTGGTGGCATTTGTCACGAAGCCCTTCCTGTTCGAGGGAAGGAAGCGAATGACCCATGCCGAAATGGGGATCTCGGAATTGAACTGTGAGGTTGATTCCATTGTGACCATTCCCAATCAGCGGCTTTTGACCATGGGCAATGAGAGTATCCAGCTCGATGAGGCATTCAATACGGCTGATCAGGTCCTCTGCCAGTCGGTGCGGGGCATTTCAGACCTGATCACCAATCAGGGCAAGATCAACCTGGACTTTGCCGACGTCAAAACCATCATGTCCGCCAAGGGAACAGCGCTCATGGGGACCGGCACGGCAAAAGGGGACAACAGGGCAATCAATGCGGTTCGGATGGCCATCTCCAATCCCCTCATGGAAGACACCTCCATCGAGGGTGCCACCGGCGTCCTGTTGAACATAACAGGAGGGAAGGATATCACCCTCAAGGAGATCAACGACGCGGCCTCAACCATCCATGGGGCTGTCCATGAGGATGCGACCATCATTTTCGGAATGGTTGAAGACCTGGACATGAGCGAAGAATTGAGGGTGATGGTCATCGCCACCGGCACGGACCATGTCCTGACGCAGCAGAAATCGACCAAGGTTGTCGACTATCAGCATCTTCCGAAAAGGCCGGATCATTTGAACCTGCGGACCCAGGGGAGAAATGAGCGGGTGAGGCCCCAAACATCGGAGCCTGCCAGAACACCTCGAATATTCCAACGGGAGATGAACGCAAAGGACCTCGGTATCATCAAAGACGACGATGACAAACCGGACCCAAATTACGATGTCCCCACCTTTTTAAGGAGGCAGGTGGATTAGGCAGGAATGCGGCGATGTCATGCATATCTCCCCGTGCAGGGCGCGAAGTGGACACGGCATGCAGATCCGGACTGAAGATGAATGCATGCCCGCGGCCGGAAGTACCTTCGAATGCCCTTCGCCTGCCCGGACACCCCATTCATCCCTTTTACTATGGTCCATGTCATCCGAACACAGGACAAATACCCGCGAAAGGCGTATAATGAAATGAAAAGGCATTGGCATGGGTTCCCGAGATCATCAGGCAGGCTGAGGGTGCGCCCTCAGCCGGGATGATGGGGAGTAGATCCCGGTCTCTATGCGAGCGATGATCATGCATAGGGTCACTGAAGCATCCTGTCCCGGGTGAAGCAATTCGCCTCCGTCCCTTGTGGCCTCCCGGGAATTATCACGGTTACTCCGGACCACGGCGGTTTCTCCAATTGACGGATCTCTCATCACTCCATATTATCTATAAACATACCGATCTGTGGATCAAGGCCGACGGAGAGCTCGACCGGTGCCATGTGGAGGGCCATCTTCGGCAGGTCTATGATCAGATCGAGGCATATGCCGCATCGGAGGGGTCGTTTCTATCATCGCTGCATCCCCTTGATGTTCCCGAGACGGCACCCGAGGTCATCAGGCGGATGGCCCGATATGCACGGCTTGCGGGGGTCGGACCCATGGCAGGGGTCGCAGGGGCGGTGGCGGATTTTGTAGGGGAAGGATTGTCGGAAGGGCATCGCCGGATCATCTGTAACAACGGCGGGGATATATTCTATAGGTCTCCGGAAAAACAAGGATTTTTTTTGAGTGCTCCCGGCTCCCCCTTTCACGGCAAGGTGTGCATGTATGCTCCTCCCGCAGCAGGAAAGGGATTGTGCACCTCCTCAGGTATCGTCGGGCACTCGGTCAATATGGGGAGGGCCTATGCGGTGACGGTACTTGCCGAAAATGCGTGCCTGGCGGATGTATGGGCAACCGCAGTGAGCAATCGTATCGGGAGTCATGCGGACATGGATCGGGTGCTTGCTTGGTGCGCTCATGTGGAGGGCATCGAGGGGGTGGTGATCCTGGTGGATCACTACCTCGGGGTATGGGGTGCGATAGAGCTGAGCGGAGACCAGTAGTATGATGCGGGACATCGCCCTCGGGCGCTATATCCATCGGGATTCCTTTATCCACCGTCTCGATCCTCGGATAAAGCTGCTCTCCCTGTGCGCAATCGGTGCGGGACTGGTCCTGCTAAAGACCGGGGCATCCCTTCTCATGCTCGGGTTGCTGCTGGCGTGCATTCTCATGATCTCTCATGTGCCGGTCAAGGCATGGCTGAAGGGATTCCGCATCTTCGTCTGGTTTTTTGCCATACTCGTTTTCCTGTATGGATGGCGTGGGTATCGCGGTGCGGGGTTGACGCTGCCGATGTGGTCAAGGATACACTACGGGCTCCTTGCAGGAATGACCGCGGCAATCCGATGGCTGATCCTCATCGGATTCTGTTTCCTCCTCACCATGACCACCCCGCCCTCGGACCTGACCTGGACGTTTCAGGCACTGCTCGGGCCATTCCGCAGGATCGGGTTTCCCGTTGACGACATAGCGATCATGGCAGGGCTCTCCCTCCATTTCCTCCCCCTCCTGAAAGAGGAGGCCGACCGATTGATCATGGTGCAAAAGGCACGGGGCATCCGTTTCGATTCCGGCGGTTTCTATCAGAGGGCTCGCCGCATCATCGGACTTGTTCCGCTTCTTCTGATACGAATATTCCGGCGTTCCGAAAAGATTGCCCTGGCAATGGAGGCGAGAAGTTCTGCCGATACAGGGGGTGACGGGCGGGGCAGCGAGGGGATCGGCACACCCATGGGGCGAAAGGATGTGTTTGCATTCGGATGCGTGCTCCTGTACCTTACCGGCGCCTGGTGTATCGAACGTTTTTTCCTTGGATAGCAAAAAGCCTCCCTGTATCGTTCCGTAACCATGCCTGCCGGTTATGCCGCAGCGGTACGATCGGGATTTCTGTTTTTTGGACGGGGATGTTGACCGGGATGCATGCATTCTGGTATCCTTATCATTCCCGATGGCGGATGGAAAACAACAACGGAAATCGAGACAATGGACCATAGCATGGAACATGACCTGCGCATCCTTCTCAAGGGCGTAGAGGATGTTATTTCCAAGGACGAGCTCGAGGGAAAGCTTTCCCGTTCCCGTTCAACAGGAATTCCTCTGCGCATAAAGGCGGGTTTTGATCCAACCGCCCCTGATCTGCACCTCGGCCATACAGTATTGATTCAAAAGATGAGGGATTTCCAGCGCCTCGGGCATGAGGTATTTTTCCTGATCGGCGATTTTACCGGGCTCATCGGTGATCCGAGCGGCAGATCGGAGACGAGAAAACCCTTGAGCCGTGAGCAGGTGATCGAGAATGCCAAGACATACGAGCGGCAGATCTATAAGGTCCTGGACCCCGAAAAGACCAGGATCGTTTTTAACAGTCAATGGATGGAGACGATCACCAGCATGGATCTCATCCGGCTCTGCTCGAAGCAGACCGTGGCCCGCATGCTCGAGCGGGAGGACTTCCGTACGCGGTTTACCGAACAACTCCCCATCAGCATCCATGAATTCATCTATCCGCTCATCCAGGGGTATGATTCGGTCATGCTGAAGGCGGATGTGGAGCTGGGGGGAACCGATCAGAGATTCAACCTGCTCATGGGCCGTGAACTGCAAAGGGACTACGGACAGCCCCCCCAGGTGGTCATCATGATGCCCATCCTTGAAGGGCTCGACGGCGTTCAAAAGATGAGCAAGAGCCTCGGAAACTATGTGGGAATCGATGAATTGCCCAGCGATATCTACGGGAAGGTGATGTCGATCGATGACCGGATCATGCTGCGATACTATCGACTCCTTACCGATATGGAGCCTGCCGAGGTCGATGCATTGAGCAGCCGGATCGCCGAAGGGGCAGCCGATCCGAAGGAGGCGAAAAAAAGGCTCGCCTTCACCCTGGTGGAGCGATTCCATGGTCCTGACAAGGCGCGGGAGGCACAGGAGCGGTTTGAACAGGTCCATGAAAAGAGAGGAATCCCGGATGACATACCCACATTCTGCCCCCCGGTAAGGGAGCAGGTCTGGCTGGTGAGATTTCTGGTGGACCGAGGGCTTGTTCAATCGAGCAGCCAGGCAAGGAGGATGATCAAACAGGGGGGGGTGAGCATCGACGGGGAGCGGGTGACGGATGAGGATTTCGCGCTTGACCTTTCACACCCGTGCATTATAAAGGTAGGGAAAAGGGGCTTCCTGAGGGTGGAGCCGAAATAGCCCCTTTTGCATATAAGATTCAGAATAATTATCAAAAAAAAGAAAATCAAGGTGCTTGACAAGCTAAATACATTATTGTATAGTTAGCATTCTCGAAACGGAGAATGTGACATTTGACAAAATGACATACTGATGATATAAATAGTATTTGTAATGGACTAGTACGCTCTTTGATAAATGAATCGCGGGTATCACCTTCAGTCAATTTTTGAGCTTTATATTCGGAGAGTTTGATCCTGGCTCAGAACGAACGCTGGCGGCGTGCCTAACACATGCAAGTCGGACGAGAAAGGGGTCTTCGGATCCCGAGTAAAGTGGCAAACGGGTGAGTAACACGTGAGTAATCTTCCCCTGATTTTGGAATAACAGCCTGAAAAGGTTGCTAATACCAAATAATATCCTGGAATGGCATCATTTCGGGATCAAAGATGGCCTCTCCATGGAAGCTGTCGATCAGGGATGAGCTCGCGCACCATTAGCTTGTTGGCAGGGTAAAGGCCTACCAAGGCTAAGATGGTTAGCCGGCCTGAGAGGGTGTTCGGCCACACTGGGACTGAGACACGGCCCAGACTCCTACGGGAGGCAGCAGTGGGGAATATTGCGCAATGGGGGAAACCCTGACGCAGCAACGCCGCGTGGACGATGAAGGCCTTCGGGTTGTAAAGTCCTGTCAGATGGAAAGAAATGCATAATGGTCAAAACCCATTATGTTTGACGGTACCATCAGAGGAAGCCCCGGCTAACTCCGTGCCAGCAGCCGCGGTAATACGGAGGGGGCAAGCGTTGTTCGGAATTACTGGGCGTAAAGGGCGCGTAGGCGGCCCTGTAAGTTAGATGCTAAAGCCCTCGGCTTAACCGAGGATTCGCATCTAATACTGCAAGGCTAGAGTACAGGAGAGGAGAGCGGAATTCCCAGTGTAGAGGTGAAATTCGTAGATATTGGGAGGAACACCCGTGGCGAAGGCGACTCTCTGGACTAATACTGACGCTGAGGCGCGAAAGCGTGGGGAGCAAACAGGATTAGATACCCTGGTAGTCCACGCTGTAAACGATGAGCACTAGGTGTAGGGGGTATTGACCCCTGCAGTGCCGCAGCTAACGCATTAAGTGCCCCGCCTGGGGACTACGGCCGCAAGGCTAAAACTCAAAGGAATTGACGGGGGCCCGCACAAGCGGTGGAGCATGTGGTTTAATTCGACGCAACGCGAAGAACCTTACCTGGACTTGACATCCCGGGAATCCCCTGGAAACAGGGGAGTGCCCTTCGGGGAGCCCGGTGACAGGTGCTGCATGGCTGTCGTCAGCTCGTGTCGTGAGATGTTGGGTTAAGTCCCGCAACGAGCGCAACCCTCGCC
>JBLIRP010000086.1:0-15703 GCA_049472355.1 bacterium
CTCACTTCAGCCGACGCGAAACCCGCGCGGCTGATATTGCCGTTAGGCCGTGACCGAATCTATTCACACCCGTAAGGAGATTTTCTGCATTGGATATTCCACGGATCTTCAACATCACCGAAAGTGCTCACCGCATCCACAACCCGATCACACCCGAAAAGCTCGCCACTCTCGGCGCGGCGTTGCGCCTGGAATCGGGGGCCCGTGTGCTCGACCTCGGCAGCGGTTCGGGCGAGATGCTGTGCACCTGGGCACGCGATTACGGAATCATTGGCACCGGTATCGACATGAGCCAGTTGTTCTCCGAGCAAGCGAAGCGTCGCGCTGAAGAACTCAATGTCACCGATCGAGTCGAGTTCATCCACGACGACGCCGCCGGCTATGTAGCCGACAAAAAGGTCGGTGTGGCAGCCTGTCTCGGTGCCACGTGGATCGCCGGGGGAGTCGCCGGCACTATCGAGCTTCTGGCGCAGAGCCTGCGCACCGGAGGGATCATCCTCGTCGGCGAGCCCTACTGGCGGCAGTTACCGCCGACGGAAGATGTTGCCAAAAGGTGTCTTGCCGGCTCGATCTCCGACTTTCTCCTGCTTCCAGAACTTCTCGCGTCTTTCGGCCACCGCGACTACGACGTCGTGGAAATGGTTCTGGCAGACCAAGACGGCTGGGACAGATACGAGGCGGCCAAGTGGCTCACCATGCGCCGATGGCTTGAAGCCAATCCCGACGACGAGCTCGCGAAAGATGTTCGAGCCAAAATGACCTCGGAACCCGAGCGCTACGCGGCTTACACGCGTGAATACCTGGGCTGGGGCGTGTTCGCGCTGATGACGCGCTGATGAGGGGATTACCGGGCGACTCAGAAAGTGGGAAAAATCCACATGCGTACAACGTTCATGCACTGGACCTCACTTCCCGCTGCCGCGAATTCGTGCGGGCGGTTTTGAAGTGGGCGGGAGGCCGGCGATACGCATTGTTGGCATGAGAGAGATGAAGATATCCATGCCCTATAGCGGGAATGTTCGAGCAGAGACTGTAGATTCCGAGACATACATAGACAGGGAGATGAACTATGTCGCAAGCGAATATGAAGTTAAAAGGTTGGCAGGCTGCAGTAGTGCTCGCTGTTCTGGTTGGACTGGTCGGGATCAGGTTTATGACGTTTCAGGACAAGACGGATGACGAGAATCTGATGCGCGATCTGGAAATGCAGCTCAAGTCGGACTATCTGCCGGAAGAGACGGAGAGGCTGCGGGCGGCCGTAGATTCCGGCGACATGGATAGGATCTCGAAAGTGGCCGAGTCTGTCACGGGCGCCAAACCGAAGATAGAGTCGGTGCAGATAAGCTCTCCGCTGCTGGATTTTTCAACCCCCAGGGATGTCGTGGTCAGGGTTGTGTATTCTCTTGCCGAAGGCACCAGAACCAGAGACAGGAAAATGCTGTATTTTCTTTACAGCCATGGCAGCATAGGGAACACATGGAGCTACCAGTACGAAACGACGGCCGTGAGGTATTACCTGAACTTCAAGTGATCAATCTGGCGCCGTTGGTCAGAAATTGCTGCATGGCGCAGGGCCGGCGCGATCCGGCCAGGGTGAGGATACCCCGATTTCATGAGGCCGATGCGGGCAGATGGAGTCCCCACCATTCGTCGACTGATCCGCAAAAAGTGATCCACTGGTCGGCGGCCCCCGTCATCCTCATCGGGGAAAGCCTGATTTTGAACACGGGGCAGGATTGCTCTTCGGGGATTGCCGTACCAGGCAGCCGCGGTGACCTTCCCGTAGGGGGAAAGTTGAGCAAATTCCGCATATATTCATTTTTCCTCAAGAGGGTAGTTTATTTATTATTGAAATGTGATATAGTAAAAACAGATATGATGTCGGCATACACGATGGCTGCCCTTTTGCCATGCATTGCTTCGCTTGAGGACAGTGGGTGATGCCAAGAGTAATCTCTATTCACTTTATAAGGGGGTCAGTATGAATATCTACGTGGGCAACCTGTCACCCGACGTCACCGAAGAAGATCTGCGGCAGGTTTTTGAGCCCTTCGGGCAGATCGCGTCAGTGAGCGTTATCAAGGACAAGTTCAGTGGCGAATCACGAGGATTCGGCTTCATAGAAATGCCCTCCAAGAACGAGGCGCAGGCCGCAATCACTGGCGTCAACGGCAAGGAGTTGAAGGGGCGGCAGCTCAATGTGAATGAGGCCCGTCCGCGGCCCGAAGGCCGTCGTGGTGGTGGCGGAAGACCAGGCGGCGGTGGTGGTGGCGGCGGATTCAGGAGAGGGGGCGGAGGGCGTTATTCATAATAAGCGACACCAAGCCACATAGGGTTGATAAACACGGGCATTGACCATATCACCCCAAGGCAACGCAATTAAACGGATATAATCATTCCCGGATCTGTCTCCACAGGAGATCTTTTCCCATTCCTTGATTAATCATGAAGGTATAGGTCTGTCCGGGCCAGCCGGCCTCTTTGGACGCGCACGTACCCTCCCGATGCGAATGGGGCATGGAGAAGCTGTGGCCTGAATCCGGGGATGCCGATTGTCCGGTGTATCCCTTTTCAAGCAGACGGTTTCACCCTGGATGATCCCTGCGGCAGGGACGGAGCATCCCTGCCGCCTGTATTCCATTAAAACCGCTGGGCGCCCGATCGGAATCGCTTCGACACGGCATGCACAGGCCCTGCACGATTGCATTCTGCCGCACTGGTATCCGGTGCCGGATGTTGGTATATAGGCAATGAAGGGAGGGTGAAGGGGCATGACCGATGTGCCAATGCAAGAGAAGAACGGCGAGCATCCCTTCGGCGATACCGGGCAGTTGATTGCCCTCGGGGCCTTTCTGGTGGTCTGGGTGGGGGATTCCTTTTTCCTGCGCGCATCCACAATCCTTTCGGACATCGTGTCACTGTCTGTTCGCCTTGCATTATCCGCCCTTGTCCTCGTCTTGGCGGTCTGTCTTGCCATCTCAGGCCATAAGGTGGTCTGCCGCAAACATAATCCCACCGGTGTGGTTTCAACCGGCGTCTTTCGATATGTACGGCATCCCTTGTATTTGGGAATCATCCTGCTCTACCTCGGTCTGTGCATTGCCACGGCCTCGCTTTTCTCCGTTGTTGTGCTCACGGCGATCATCTTTTTTTACAACTACATTGCCGGCTATGAGGAGATGCTTCTCGATGCGCGCTACGGGGAGGGGTATCGCCGATACAGGAAGGGAACAGGGAGGTGGCTGCCCAGGATTGGCCGCAGTGATTAATGGGGTGTACTGACTGGTAGGGCCATTGATGCCAATCCGGGGCCCCTGGTGATGGCCTCATCAGGGAGGTTGTCACCTCCTGGCGGTTGCTGCTCGGGATCAGGGGCAAGGGGGGCATCCCATCATCCCGGTGGAACTGGGATTACCGGCTCCGGTATGCCCTTCCGGTTGCCGTTGATGTAAAGAACAACTCCTTGCAGGGAATTGATGCACTCATGATTCATGGTCCATTTCCGGTCCTTGTTCATTCAAAAAAATGTCGATATAGAATTGTGGGCACACGATCGCTTGGAACAGGTGAGCGGTGTGCAGAATTGAGGGCCCCACCGGGTCGTTACCTTCTTATCCGCTAAATCGGCTGCAATATCGCCTGTAGCACTCAAAGATCGCGTGCTTCAAAAACAGGGAGAGAGGACCCATGGCCGAGCGGTATAAGCTTTTATTTCACGGTGAAACCGTCGAGGGACAGGACTGCGAAACCGTGAAACGGAACCTGGCCGCGCTTTTCAGGATCGATGCCGAAAAAATCAACCGGTTGTTTTCCACATTGCCGATCACCATCAAAAAGGATGTTGATCGTGCCACTGCCGAACAGTACAGGAATGTGCTGGAAAAGGCAGGCGCCCTGTGCCGGATTGAGCCGATGGAGGAGGATCCGAAGATGGCCCCGTCTCCTCAGGAGCAACCGGAGGGGCAGCGGTTTCAGTATGAGGTGGTATTTTATGGGGAGTGCATAAAGGGATTTCCCTTTCCCGCAGTCAAGCAGGGACTGGCCGACATCTACAAGACGGACCTGGAGAAAATCGACGAGCTTTTGTCACGTTTGCCGGTAGTCGTGAAACGAAACGTCGACCTGGAAACCGCAACCCACTATCAGGGCATGATGAGACAGATCGGGGCCAATTGCCTGATCAGGCCCATACTCCCTCCGCAGGGACAGTCAGGAACAGGGCCCTGCCGGACGGAGAAAGGGGCGGGGCCGGCCTCACCTTCCGCGCCTGCCGAGGCTCAGCACACAATTCAGCATGCAGGGGCTGCTACTCCCGTATCCGGCAACGGAGCCGGGAACGCCCCTTCCGATCGCCCTGTGAGGCAGGCGGATGCGTACCCTTTATCGTCCCCTGAGCAGGGGATGCCTGCGTCCGCGATGACGGACCCCGGGGGGCATGAAGGACGCCTCCATGTCCTCTTTCATGTCGGCTGCACGGTGCGGCGGGAGATGCAGAAGGTCATTCTGGGATCTGCTGTTATCGGGGGGATTGCCGGATATATGTGGGGCGGTCTCTATGATCCGTGGGGCGGATCGGGCATGGCTGCGGCCGTGCTCAATCTCTTTCTGTTCGGCGGGTGGGCCTGCGTGGAATCATTCGCCCTGGTCTGTGCCCGGGATCTGCTGCGGGTGAGGTCTCGTTCATGGCTTATTGCTGCGGGGGCAACCGTGGGCGGGCTCTGGGTCGGTGTCTTTTCCGCGCTCCGGATGAGCGCAAATCCGTTGTTGCCCGGCTCCCTCGGTACGAACATGGCGTTTGGCCTCATCGTGGGAATGTTGATTGGAATCGCTATCAGTGCACTGTATGCCGTCGGGATGAGCGGCATGGTGCTCGATGCCGCCGAAGAAAGCGGCTCCGTAAGGGAGCCCCATCGTCGTCCGGGGCCTTTCCTTGCCTGGAAGGTGCTCATCGGCTGCGGCGTGGGGTGCATTCTTCTGGTGTTTGTCGTACTGACCGCCCTTGCCTTTTTCTTCGGTTAAGAGGCCCTTCATCTCACAATCCAACCGGACGATCGATCCCCTTCTCATGAAGCGCTGAGGGCATATCCCTTCTATCAGCAGTTCCAATGTTGATACTGCATTTGTGCAGGCAGACATGTCTGCCCATACCCCCCGGCCCGGATGGTGCAATGAGAGAGGTGCCGACGGTGTGCATGCGGACTCGCAACCGTACGGCACGCTCGCTATGCTGTGCTCAGGAGGAGTCCTGGTGCGGTAGCTGCCTATTGCATCACACGAAAAAAGGTATTAAAGTGCACCGTATGCATTCCCTATGCTTGAGTGGTGGACCGGGTTGGTGCACCGGAAGGGTTGCCCTGTGCCATCCGGCCTGATTGGCTGTGTTATGCCCGGGTTTTCAGTGCGATACCGATGTTTTTTCACCAGGACTATAAATACACCGGTTTCCTCCTCATAAGAGAGGAGAGGGGAGATGGTATGAAAAGGGTTATTGCTCTTTTGTGTATGGCATTGGCACTGCTGTGGCGTCCTGCGTTTGCTGAGGATGGCAAGGCGATCGTCTTTGCCGTGGAGCAGGGGAAGCCCGTTGCGATGAGCCTGGTCGAGAAGGCTGATTACGTGGCCTTTGCGGTGACCATTGTGAGCAAACAGAAGGAGTCCGAGGATGAGTTCAGGGAAATCGGCGAGGCACGGCAGCACCTCATCCGGGAGGCGCAGAAGAATAAGAAAATAAGGGTCTACAATGGCCCCATCTATCTTTCCTCCACCTCGAATTCTCAGCCGTCGTTTTCTTACAGCTCCTCTCAGGTGACGGTCAACCTTTTGATCCCCATTGCCGAGGCAAATGGGGATGTCTTCAAGGCAGCCTCCGCGATCACCGACCTGGTGCAGGGCATTCAACCGCCGGGCAGGGCTGCCTATTCCCTGTCACCGTTGAAACTGGCGGTGGAGAACCCGGACCGTTACAGGGCAAAGCTCCTGAACATGATTTACGCTGACACCCGTTCCATGCAATCCATGTTCAACAAGCCGATAAAGTGCTTCATTGCGGGGTTAGAGAACCCGGTTACGGTGACACAGTACGACTTCACCCACGTGGAGCTTTTCATCAACTATACGTTATCCATCGAGTTAATGAGTGACTGATACGCAACCGCTGTGTACCCGAGGCGGCCGATATTTGAATTATTGGAATAAGAGATGCGGGAGTATGGGTGTAAAGTGATGGACAAGCCCTTCACCATTTCAGAACGGATAAAGAGTTTCAGCCATGCCTTCAACGGCATCTTCGTCATGCTGCAATCCCAGCATAATGCCTGGATTCACGCCCTTGCCTCAATCCTGATATGTATAGCAGGATTCTCATTCGGACTGAACAGATATGAGTGGTGCTGGATCGTACTGGCCATCATCTCGGTGTGGACCGCGGAGGCCCTCAATACCGCGTTCGAGTTTCTCGCTGATGCGGCATCACCCGACTATCATCCGCTGGTGAAGAAGGCAAAGGATGTCGCCGCGGGCGCAGTGCTCATCACCGCAATCGGCGCCGCGGTCATCGGTGTCCTGGTCATCGGCCCCTATGTATTGAAGGTATGGGGAGTCATCTGATAAAAAACATCACCTCAGGAGGTAACCATGGTTCTCATCAACTTCAGCAGCGAAGAGCTGACAATGCTCAAGGAGATCCTCGAAAGTTACCTCTCGGACCTCAGGATGGAGATCGCGGATACCGACAGCAAGGACTTCCGCGATGTCCTGAAGAAGAGAGAACATTTTTTGACTGAAATGATTACCCTGCTGAACCGATAGGCAGGGGAAATCAACCCGGATTCTCATCCTCGATAGCGGAAACATCGGATATCACCAAAGGGCCGCCCGGTGACCTTCTTCCATCCATGTCATCTTCTGGCTGCGCGCGCGGTGTTCCGGCGGGACGGCTTTCCGCTCATCGATGTTGCCGGCAAGAATTTAGAGTCGAGCGGCAGGAGGAGGCTGTCCTCATTACCAAGACCAAGTGTCTTAAGGAAGAAGCCCATAAACGATAGAAGAGGTGCCATGGGTACACGTGTTAAAACAAAATCGGTTGCCGCCCTGATCCTCCTGGGGATCGTGGATGCGGCGATTCCTGTGCCCGTCATCGGAATACTGCTCATCATCGTCATATACACCAGACCGCCGTGGTTCAGGAAGGTCGTCGCGGAGATTTACCGCGGGTCCGGTTAGCCTTCGATGGTATGCGCGGTGTTGGGGGCCTGAGGTATTCCCGCTTATCGGCGAATATACTATACAAAACGGTTAGGGGATGGTGCGGATTATACCATTACGAACATGGGCAATCGAACAAAAATCCCCATTTTTCCGTTAAAATAACAAGGGGTGGTATACTGCCTTGCCCACAGGGATGCGGAACGTATTGCGAGTCGGGTGAGGGGTGCATGTGCGGGTGCTCGTGGCAGTTGCGGGAAGGGGTGTACCGGCGGATAGAGGCCCCGGCATGAAAAGGTTGCGGAGGATATACGGGAAAGAAGACATGGGGTGTAGTCGGATAACCAAATACGCGGTCTTTGCGATGCTGCTCATCCTTCTTGCGGGGGGGTGCGGAGGCACCGTCATCGTCTCTCGAGGCCTGCCGGCCGGGGCTTCTCAACGGCGCGTAGCCAAAATGGGCTATTCCATCCAGATCGGTGCCTTTTCCGATCTGGATAACGCGGTCCAGTTGACCAGGTCCTTGGAGTCGAAGGGATTGAACGCCTACTATTTCGTCCACAAATCAGGCTACTACAAGGTTCGCTTCGGCGATTACACGACCAGGGATGCGGCCCGCAGGAGGGCCGAGCAGGTGCGCAGCGCGGGTATCATATCCGACTACTTCATCGTGAGCCCGGGAAGCTATACCGTTGCAAATGAACGTAAAAGCGGACGGAGGCACGTGAGGGATGATATCATAGAGACCGCTGAGAGCTTCATCGGCCTCCCCTATCGTTGGGGTGGCTCATCCCCCAAGGAGGGATTCGACTGCAGCGGATTGACCATGGCGGTTTACCAGCTTAACGGACTCAAACTGCCCCGGTCTTCCTGGCAGCAGTATAGCACAGGGACCCCAGTCAAGAAGGGACAATTGATGAAGGGGGATCTCGTCTTCTTCGCCCGTCCGCAAACCAGGCGGGTCTCCCACGTGGGCATCTATGCGGGAAACAACAGGTTCATTCATGCCCCGGGAAAGGGCAAGAGGATACGGATCGACTCGTTGCGAAACGACTTCTTTGCGCAAAATTACATGGGTGCGCGCACCTATGTCCGCTGATCCGTAAGCGATCGCCACGGGGTTACTTCTCCCGCTTTTTCACGCCTTCCTTTCCATACGAAAGGCACTGCCCTCCTCTTCAGGGTTATACGCACCTGAACGGACACCGGTGAAATGGATGGTGCATCGCACCCGGTCTCATAGATCACACATGTGATATGGTACATAGCGGGAAGAACGGGATGGACGGGAAGATACAGGAGAAATCAGCCGAAGCCCGGTTCGAATTCGGCAGGAACTGGCAGGGCTTCCTCGCCACGATCAATGAGGGGCATATCCGGGAGGCGGAGTCGTCCCTGCGCGAGATGCTTGAATGCGCCGACATGCGGGGAAAGAGGTTTCTGGATATCGGCTCGGGGAGCGGTCTTTTCAGCCTTGCTGCCCGGCGTCTGGGTGCACGGGTCCATTCCTTCGATTACGATCCGCACTCCGTCGCATGCACCATCGCGCTCAAAAACCGTTACGCTCACGGTGATCGTCTGTGGACCATTGAAGAACAGTCGGTTTTGGATGACCGGTACATGGCATCCCTGGGTTCATTCGACGTTGTATATTCATGGGGGGTGCTCCACCATACGGGTGACCTGATGAGGGCATTGCACAATGCGCAGATACCCGTCGGGCATGGGGGTATCCTTTTTATTGCCATCTATAATGACCAGGGATGCATATCACGGTTCTGGGGGGTGGTAAAGCGTACGTATTGTTCGGGCCTCCCCGGCAGGGTGGCCACCGGCACACTGTTTTATCCCTACTTCCTTGCAAAGGCCCTTGCCGCGGGAACGATACGGTTCGGGAATCCTGTGCGGTACTTCACGGAATACCGGAGAAGGCGGGGGATGTCCCTGTTCCATGACTGGAAGGATTGGCTGGGAGGATATCCCTTTGAGGTGGCAAGGCCGGAGGTGATCGTGAGCTTTTATCGAGCACGGGGGTTTGTCCTTCGGAAGATGACCACCACCAGCAGGAACGGGAACAACCAGTTTGTTTTGAGACGGATCGAGCACTGGGGAGGTGCACCATGAGATATGCGCAGGCAAAGCAGGCGCGTACGTTTGTCATTCGCCTCGAGGATGGCGACGTGGTCCATGAGGCAATAGAAGGATTTGCCCGCGAGCACTCCATAGGGGCCGCCGCACTGATCATCATCGGGGGTGCCGATTGCGGGAGCAGGCTCGTGGTGGGACCTGAAGAGGGGCGTGTCAGTCCGGTGGTCCCCATGGAGCACGCCCTGGAGAATGTGTACGAGGTTGCCGGAACGGGTACCATCTTCCCTGATGAACAGGGGAAACCCGTTCTCCATATGCACATGGCCTGCGGCAGGGAGGCATCCACGGTGACCGGGTGTGTGCGGAGGGGGGTCAGGGTCTGGCACATCATGGAGGTCATCCTGTTTGAGCTGAAGGACACGAAAGCAGTGCGCAGGTTTGACCCGGAGACCGGTTTCCATCTTCTCAATCCTTAAATCCATCCTTGCCGTTGGGTGACGGGCGTCGCCGGCTCCCGGGGCGGGTTTTCCGTCGCTCCCGGGGATCTACCTCCCGTATCACCCTCCTTCAATGTTCGGGCTGCCGGACCACTCTCCCACCCCGGATTCCATATCATTTTTGACCGATAAGTATTTAGCATACTGTTAAGACCCTGTTGACAAGAATGCACCAAAAGGGAGGGCACAGGAATCAGGCCTCATGCTCGACGGCGGTGAGTACGTCACTGCAGGAGGCCCCTTCGCACAAGGATGAATGCCACAACACTGAATCTGCTCAGGGAACTCTCCAGTTCCAATATCGTTTTTCGGGTCAACGCGGCAAAGGAGCTCGGAAAAACGGGCGACAGGGAAGTAGTCCCTGCTCTCATCAAGGCGACAGAGGACAGTAACCACGTGGTGCGTGACAACGCGGCCTTCGCCCTTGGTGAGCTCGGTGATTCGAGGGCGATTGGTTCTCTGGTGAAGCTTCTTAAGGATGAACATCCCTGGGTGAGGAAAAGTTCTGCAAAGGCACTGGGATTACTACGCGACAGTCGGGCCATTCCTGCGCTCGGGCAAATGGTCAACGACCCGGAGCCCCTGGTAAAGAGGGCGGCTGTCCGTTCCCTCGGACAGATCGGAGGGCCGTCGGCGAAACAGTATGTGGAGCCATTCTTCAATGATGCGAGCTTCATGGTAAAAGAAAAGGCGCGAGAGGCCCTGAAAAATCTCGGCTGATCTCCTTCACCCCCTTTTCGGAAAATCTCCCCCGGTGAATTGGAATCCGTTATCTTCTCTGCGCATCACGGCAAAATTCCATACATACTGAGATACGGGATAACGGCCGGTTTTTGGAGTGAGGCACCTCATGGTATTCAGTACGGGTGTTTCCGTGGACCCGTATTGCAGTAGTCCTTGACAAGGCGCCTTAATACCTTTTAAGCTATGTGTCGGGATCAGGAGAATGCATCCGCTGGATCGAGAAATAATGATGTGCTGCCATCATGCGATTTCCCCCAGAATCGACTTGAGCCGGAGACCTCGAATCCGGGTCGTCTGGCAATGTCCCGAGTGCGGCTCTATGCTTGTGCAGACCGTGCACACCCGAGAGGGGGTTACCCTCCTGGAACTTTCGTTTTTGATAAATGCCTATGAGGCGTCATTCGGGAATTGAATCCCTTCGCAGCCGGTGGCCATTTCACTCATCGCCGCAGTCCTCCATCTCCTTTGTGGTTATATAACAGTTACGATTCAGGGCCTTAGCAGCGATTACATGATCTCACCGGGTGACCTCACCAGCGATTGCATTCATAGTGATTGCACAGACAATTGCACAGCGATTGCATTTCTATGTGCGATTCTGTATACTACACTTGGGAATTAATCACACAACCTTCCTGGGGGGATAGACACTGCTTGGGGATTGCTCAGCCATATATGATAATTGCCTTATAAAAGGGGAGTTTTCGGGCCGGAATCGCAAATCCTTCGCCTTTACCGACGGCATCAGCGACGTCATCTTACCTCTGATCACAATCATTATATGGTGCTTATATACATGCGGATTTCTTCGACTGCTTCGGGCACAGGAAACCGGGTCCCGGATTGCTCCCATAAGGGGCCTTGCGGGTGCCGATCCCGGGCGCCGGAGATAGTGATCCGGTTTGATGGATAAGGAAAGCGGGACCTTTTCGGAGGAGGCGGATGCCATGTCGTATCAGGACATGGAGCGAAACGAAAATACCTATGAGCACTGCCCTGGGGGACAGTTGCGTGCGGAACCCTTTCGGAAGACCAGGGTGGTCCTGGTAAATTGCTCCGATGCGGAACGTGAATCCATCAGGGGGATTATCGAGAGGGACGACGGTATCAGTGTCATCGGCATGGCCAGAAATGAGCATGAGGCGCGGCACATGGTAAGGAATCTTGATCCGGATCTCGTGATCATGGATATTCTGGACCCCGAATCCGGAGGGATCGGTTTCCTAAGGAGATTGCATCATTTCTGTCCCAAACCGGTCATTTTGTTGAGCCCCATGAGCAAAATGACCTTCTCCCTTGTTTTGTCCGCGTTCAAGGTGGGCGCTCACGAGATCATCGATAAGGAGAGCCTCGATCTTTTCGATAGGCTTCCCTCCTCACGGGACCTTTTCCTTGCAAAGATAAAGAGGATCGCCTCACAGTCCTCCACCCGGGTGCCAAAGGATAGCGTGGTTTTTCATTAGGCACCGGCAGGTTGCGTCATGCCCCGTCTTTTGGGTAGTCTGATCGTGCAATTTCATGTGGTACAATGAAGAATCATCCGCTGATATGCCCCTTTGGCCTCCATGATCGCCGCAGGCGCAGGGAGTTGCCGAGCACGAAGACCGAGCTCATGGACATGGCCGCGGCAGCGAAGGCGGGGTTCAGGAGGATGCCGAACACCGGATACAGGACCCCCGCTGCAATGGGAATACCGAGGCTGTTGTAAAAGAAGGCCCAGAAAAGGTTCTGCCTGATCACCCGTACGGTCCGGCGTGAGAGCCGCACGGCATGGGCCACGGACCGCAGGTCGTCCGCGACGAGGGTAATGTCGCTCGCCTCCATCGCCACATCCGTACCCGCGCCGATGGCGATGCCGATGTCCGCGGCGGTGAGTGCCGGGGCGTCATTGATGCCGTCACCCACCATCGCCACTACCTCTCCCAGGGCCTGCAGCCGCCGGATCTCCGAGGCCTTGTCCTGGGGGAGCACGCCCGCCATCACACGATCGATGCCGAGGACGCGTGCAATGCCCCGGGCGGTCGTCTCGTTGTCCCCGGTGATCATGGCCACCTTCAAACCCGCACGCTTAAGCTCGACAATCGCTGCCTGCGCCGAATCCTTCGGCACATCGGCAAGTGCAATGAGGCCGATGGCCCTTCTGCCCTTTGCAACAACGACGCAGGTCTTCCCCTGGCCGGCAAGGTCATCTGACACGCCCTCCAGTCCGTTCATGGCGATCCCCTCCTGTGCCATGAGGCGGGGGTTGCCCAGCAGGAAGGATGTGCCGTTCAGGAGCGCCCGGGCCCCGAGGCCGGGAAGTGCCTGGAAATTCCTCACCGGCAGTCGGGAAATCCCCTCCCGTGCCCCCTGCCGCACGATCGCCTGGGCCAGGGGATGCTCCGATGCCGCCTCCATGGAAGCGGCAAGGAGCAGGACCTCCTCCTTCGTGCTCCCGTCCGCCGCAACGATGTCGGTCACCTCGGGTTCGCCCCTGGTGATGGTGCCGGTCTTGTCGAACACCACCGTGGTGAGCCGGTATGTCTTTTCCAGGCTCTCCCCGCCCTTTATCAGGATACCGTTTTCAGCGCCCAGGCCGGTGCCCACCATCACCGCCGTGGGGGTTGCCAGGCCCATGGCGCAGGGGCAGGCAATGATAAGGACGGAGACGAAATTGAGCATGGCCCGGCTGAAGGAGGTGCCCGGAACGGCCAGATACCAGACCAGGAAGGTGATGACCGCGATCCCCATCACCACCGGGACAAACACGGAGGCCACCCTGTCGGCGATCCGCTGGATGGGCGCCTTGCTTCCCTGGGCCTCTTCAACCAGCCGGATGATCTGCGCCAGCACTGTTTCCGCGCCTATCCTGGTTGCCCTGAAGGTGAAACTCCCGCTCCGGTTCAGGGTGGCGCCGAATACCTCGCTCCCCTCCACCTTGGCCATAGGGATGCTCTCGCCGGTGAGCATGGATTCGTCGATCGCGGATGTCCCGGACATCACGACCCCGTCGGTGGGTATCCTTTCACCGGGCCGCACCAGGACAAGGTCTCCCCTGGCTACCGCCTCGATGGGGATGTCCATCTCCCTGCCATCCCGTATGACCCTGGCGGTTTTTGGCTTGAGTCCCATGATGCGTTGTATTGCCGCGGAGGTGCGCCCCTTTGCCTTCGCCTCCAGGTATCGTCCGAGTATAATAAAGGTGACGATCATGGCGGCGCCGTCGAAATAGACATGGGGGGCGATGCCGGCGCCCGTGAAGATCCGGGGGGCGAAGGTGGCCAGGCAGGAATAGAGGTATGCGGAAAGGGCGCCGATAGCCACAAGGGTATTCATATCGGCGGTCTTCTGCCTGGCTGCCTTGATCGCACCGGAGAGAAAGCGGCTTCCCACCCAGAAGACCACGGGTGTGGCGAGTGCAAAGAGGCACCAGAGCATGACCTGCCGCGGAATGGGCCTGAGGAAGGGAAACCAGTGCTGCATCGAGCCGGCGAAGATAATCGCGCTCAGGATGCAGCCCGCAATGAGCTTGATCCGCAGTTCCCTGATCTCCCGGTTGCGCGCCTCCGCAATGGGGTCTTCCTCGCTGCCGTTCACAGCCCCGAGGAACTCGTAGCCTGCATCGGAGATGATCTTCCTTACCCTTTCGGTGCCTGCCCAGTCAGGCCGGTGAATGATGGTGGCCCTTCCGGTTGCCAGGTTGACCGGGGCATCGATGACCCCTTCGATGCCCTTCAGGGCGTTCTCCACCCTCCTGACACACGCGGCACAGGTCATCCCCCCGATGGAGACCGTGGTTTTTTGCGGTGGTGGGAGGACGGCCCTATTCGGCAATCTCGTAGCCCGCCCCTTCGATCCGTTCCCTGATGATCTCCATGTCCACCGGCGCCGTTTCCTCGAAGGTGACCCTGCCGGTTTTCAGGTCGACGTCAATCTCCTCGACCCCTTCGATTTGCTGCATCGCCTTGGTCACCGCTTCAACGCAGTGGCCACAGGACATACCCCTTATCGTGACGGTCCTCATCGGATGCCCCTCATTGTAGGGATGTCGGCGTGGCCCACCAGGGGCTGTACATACCCAGGTAGAAATAGCTCGGGCTGATCGAGGTGAGGCCGAAGAAGGGTTGCCAGTTCCAGGGAATCCCCATGGCGGATACCGCATCGGGCGATCCGAACCTGGTGATGCCGAGCCCTCCGAAGCCCCCTATGCCGAGCCCGAGAGAAAGACCGAATCCGGGAGGCACCCGGGTCATTGCCGTGAATCCCTGCTGGCCAAGAGGGGCTGGGGGCGGCTGTGCACCTGCCAGCCCGATTCCTGAAAATCCTGTGATGCCGTATCCGCCGATCCCTGCGGCATACGGGATGATCATGGTGCTCGGCCATTGATACTGGAGCGGAAAGGCCGCCGGCTCGGCCGTCGAGGTGGCCCACCAGGGTGCGCCTATTCCGGTCAGGGACCAGACCGGATAGTATGCCCCGCCGAGTAAGTCCGAGGGATAGGACCGTTGTGCGGAGGCATTTCGCAGGGGCAGTGCCGATATGACCACAATGCCGAGGACGAGAAAAAGGTATTTCAAATAGGTCCTTTTCATGCCGTATCCTTCCGGTGAAGCGATGATTGCATGGAGTTGACGATGGTTATTGATCCTGTTGACGACGCTACCACCTCCCTTGCAGGAAGACATTCCGATCATGCGGCACGAATCACGAGAACGTGAACGGAATCCATGAAGAGCCTTGTGCCCCGGCACATGCGCATGCGTCCTGAACATCGAGGCGTTCGCCGCGATGAGCGGGTATGATCGATAGCTTTTATCACCTTGGGGATGGCGGGAGGTCACGCGACGACAGGGCCGGCGCACCGGGTGGCAGACAGGAAACATGTAACGTGAATTTCAGTGATCAAGGGGTTTGTCCGGAACATCCCGCTTATACCCTATTGTACACCGTATATTTTTTTTGGCAAGATCCCTCGCCCCGTTCCAGCGTCGTGAGGGCAACAGAATTCTTTTTGAATCTGTGTCGGATGCGCACAGCAATTCTCATTTTGATGGTGCATCGTCGTGGAAGGTGATGGGGTCAGGTCTTGAATTGACCGTTCTGTCTCGAAAATAGAATCATATTTTAATGTTTCGTGGCGCCGCAAAGCGGCATGAGGGTTTGCTCTGAAAATATCCACTATTCATCTGAAA
>JBLIRP010000087.1:0-15557 GCA_049472355.1 bacterium
AATGCTTGCTTTTCCCCTGTTGTTTCACCGAGAGGATCGGCAGGTATATCTTGAAGGTTGAGCCCTGTCCCATCTCGCTGTAAACGTTGATGAATCCGTCGTGCTGCTTGACGATCCCGTACACCGTGGAAAGACCAAGCCCCGTCCCCTCCCCCGGTCCCTTGGTGCTGAAAAAGGGCTCGAAGATCTGGCTCAGGGTTGCCTTGTCCATTCCCACCCCGGTGTCCTCAAAGGTGAGGCATATGAATCCGCCCGGACGGCTCTCCGGAATGAGCCGGCATTGTTCCTCGTCCAGGATCACATTCTCCGTCTTGATGGTCAGCCTTCCCCCCTTGGGCATGGCATCGCGGGCATTGACCGCCAGGTTGATGACGATCTGCACGATCTGGCCGGGATCGGCCTTCACGCGTCCGAGTGCCGGGCCGTGGATGACCACCAGTTCGATATCCTCCCCGATGAGACGCCTCAGCATCTTCTCGGTTTCGCTCACCACGGCATCCAGGTCAAGCACCTTGGGCTGGAGCATCTGTCTTCTGCTGAACGCGAGCAACTGCCGCGTCAGGGCCGTTGCCCGCTCACCTGCCTTGTAAATCTCCTCCAGATCGTTCCGTATCGGATCATGCTTGTCGAGTTCGTCCAGGAGCAGGTCGCTGTTCCCGGTAATGATCGTGAGAAGGTTGTTGAAGTCATGGGCAATGCCTCCGGCGAGCCTTCCGATCGCCTCCATCTTCTGGGCCTGCAGGAACCGCTCCTCGCTCTTCATGAGGGCCTGCTCCGTGTGCTTGCGCTCGGTGATGTCGTAGAGCACCCCCTGGATCAGGATGGGCCTTCCCTCCTCATCGCAGATATTTTGAATAATCTCCTCCATCCAACGTATCTCTCCATCCCTGCACAGGATCCGGTATTCCCTCTCCACCGAGTAATTGGGGACCCTCCTGAGTTTCCTGGAGATCTCGTAGATCTTGGGGAGATCATCCCTGTGGACGATCTGATCCCAGCGCGGGCTTTCGGCGATGAAATCGTCCTCGGTGTATCCGGTAATCGCCTCCACCGCCCCATGGAAAAAGATCGGTTTGAAGTCGATATTCGCCTGAAAGAGGATGCCCTTGAAATTCTTCGCAAAGGACCGGTAGCGCTCTTCACTCTCTCGCAGCGCCTCCTCGGCGAGCTTGCGGTCGGTGATGTCCTTCAGGTCCTCGACAATCCCGACTATTTCGCTATTCGGACCCCGCAGGGGGGTGGCGGTGAGAATGCAAAAGATCTTGGAGCCGTCGGTCATTACCTTCTCAATGTCGCATTCCACCCGCTCCTCACCCTCCAGGACCCTTTTCAGGGTACACCCGTCGGAATGACAGAGGGGACCACGAAACACCTCATAGCATTTCTTTCCCACCACTTCATCGCGTGATATCCCCAGCATGCTCAAAAAACTGTCATTGAACTGGAGCATATTGTAATTTCTGTCGATCACGCGCAGACCGTTACCGGTGGTGCGGAATATCTGGTCGATCTTTTCATACGCGAGCCTCGCCTCCTCCTCGGCCACTTCGTTCTTCTCCCTGAGTTCCACCACCAGAATGGCCACCACGACGAACATGATGGACCGCAGGATATCGTGGGTATCCACCATGCGCCATTCATAAAACGCATGGCTAAAGAGCAGGTTACCCGCCAGGAAGAGGGAAATGAGGATCCCTTTCCGCTTCCACCATATGCAGGCGAGAATAATGGGGACATAAAAGAAGTGGGTGAACATCACGGAGGTGTGAAAGACAAGGTGAAAATAGTAGGTCGAGACCATTGACACCCCGACAAGAAGACTCATTATGATAATCTTGATCTTTTCCTCCCGCTTATTGAAAATTAACCCGATCATCTCGTGCTCCTGAAGGAACCTGTTATAAAAACCCCGCAATCGATTCAGAACCCGTGGTCCATTTTCTATACCCGAATCATGGATAACTTTTTGATTCCATGATGACATCAGTCATCCCGGCGCTATTATAATTATATTTAATTTCTAATAATTATGCAATTTTTTAAATTCTAACCATTATATATTTTTTTAGGTAGCCACCATGATCCCTCGATCACTACGAAGGATGAAAATTCTTAAGAATGATTGATGCGTTGATAACGTTAATTCCAAAGCTAAAACCCCGGCTATGCCGGGGAGAATTGCAAAAGCTATGGTGCAAAATAAAAGCTCCTTTCTTAAGATAACGGCTGGAATGTTTCTGTGGCCGTTCATTAGGAAAGGAGCCTTGAATGTGACAGAATTTATCACATTCCGTTTGGGAATGTAAATACGATGGGGCTGCTTTGGCCATCATCTTCCTCCAATCCTCTTTTTGCTGAAATGAAGTCTCCCTACCCCATGGAGCAGGGTATTCCCTGCGCGGCAATAAAACCCTCTCTCATCATACACTATTACTTATAGTATACAGCGCATCCCCTTGCATCAACAATCCTATTTGGCAACTGCTCAATATTCGATCTACTTCATCGTCATGGTGAAGACGATGTCCCAGTCCGAAGGGGTGAATTCTTTGCGAGCTGGCTGCAGCGGACAAGGTATATCCTGGCAGGATGTTCATTGGGCTTACGCTCCAGGACCTTTCGGAATGAAGCCAGGGAGGGATTGAACCAGAAATATTATGAACGGATTGAAAAAAGGTCAGAAGCCGGGCATGACCGTGTAACCGGATCCATTTCCATACACCGATTGAAATTGAATCGCAAGGGTGCACGGGTATCAGCATGGTTTGAAACGATTGCCGTGATGGCTCGGATGCTCACACTTCCCGAAAGACGATACGTCCGCTGCAAACGGTCATCACGGGACATCCTGTGAGATGCCGGCCGTGGAAGGGGCAATTTCTCGCCTTTGACCGGAAGGAATGCACATCAACGACCCATTCCCTTTCGGGATCGATCACCGTGAGATCGGCGATTGTGCCTGATATGAGCCCGCTGCGATCAAGGTGCAGGATCCGGGCGGGATTGGTGCTCATGGCGGAGACGATGCGGCTAAGGTCCAGGAAACCCCGGTGGAAGAGGTTCGTAAGGACCAGGGGCAATGCGGTTTCAAGGCCGATGATCCCGAAAGGGGCATAGCTGTATTCCAGTTCCTTTTCTGCGAGGGTGTGGGGGGCATGGTCCGATGCAATGACATCGATGGTCCCGTCCCGCAATCCCTCGATGAGGGCATCCTGGTCCGCCTTGGTGCGAAGCGGCGGATTCACCTTGGTGTTCGTATCGAATCCGGTGACCGCCTCCTCGGTCAGAAAGAGGTGGTGGGGGGTAACCTCGGCGGTGACGGGTATCCCCTCCTGCTTGGCCATCCGGATGAGACGGACGCTTCCCGCGGTGCTCGCGTGCGCTATATGGACGGGTCGTCCGGTGCGCCGTGCAAGGCAGATCTCCCGGGCCACCATAACCTCCTCGGCCTCGGAGGGGATTCCGGGCAAGCCGAGGCGGGTCGAGATCCTCCCCTCGTTCATGACGCCGTCACCCGCCATGTCCAGGTCCTCGCAGTGGGATATGACGAGCAGGTCGAACATGCCGGCATATTCAAGGGCGCGCCGCATCAAGTCGGCATTCCGGACCGGCCTGCCGTCATCGGAAAGGGCGACCACCCCCGCATCCTTCAATTCCCCGATATCCGAGAGGTCCTCCCCCTTGAGCCCCTTGCTGATCGATCCCACAGGCAAAACCCGGACCGAATTGCATTCCCGGGCCTTTCCGAGGATGTATTCGGTCACGGATGCATTGTCGTTCACCGGGGTGGTGTTCGGCATGCAGGCGATCGCCGTAAAACCGCCTGCAGCAGCAGCAGCGATACCGGTCCGGATCGTCTCCTTGTCCTCCCGGCCCGGCTCCCTCAGGTGGGTGTGCATGTCCACCAAGCCCGGGCAGATGACGAGCCCGGTGCAATCGATGACCTCCGCCCCCTCCGGAGGGGTGATGCTTCGTTCAATGGAGGCGATCCGTTCACCCTCCACGAGGATGTCCATGACGGCATCCACGCCGTGAACAGGATCAATTATGCGTCCACCGTTGAAGAGTATCCCCTTCATTATTTTTCTCCCAGAAGCAGATACAAAAGGGCCATTCTGACCGCAATACCATTGGTCACCTGATCAAGGATGACCGAATGCGGCCCGTCGGCAACCTCCGGGTCGATCTCCACCCCCCTGTTGATGGGGCCCGGATGCATGATCAGGCAATCCCCCGACACCCCCTGCAGCCTTTCCTTGGTCAGGCAAAACAGGCGCGCATATTCCCTGATCGAGGGAAACAGGTTCCTCTTTTCCCGCTCCTTCTGTATGCGCAGCATCATGATGACATCCCGGTCCCGGATACCCTCCTCAAAATCGGAGCAGACATCCACCCCCATCTCCTCGATAAAGGGGGGGATGAGCGTGGGCGGCCCGATGACCCTCACCTGGGCGCCCATGGCGGTGAGGCCGAAGATATTCGACCGCGCCACCCTGCTGTGGGTCAGGTCGCCCACGATGGCGACCTTGAGCCCCTCCACCCTCCCCTTCTTCTCCCTGATGGTGTAGATATCGAGCAGCGCCTGGGTGGGGTGCTCGTGGGACCCGTCACCCGCATTGATCACCGAGAACCGGCACATCCTGGCGAGCATGTGCGGCGCACCCGCAGCGGAATGGCGGATGACGATGATATCGGGGTTCATGGCCTCCAGGTTCTTTGCCATGTCCATGAGACTCTCGCCCTTGACCAGGCTGCTCCCCTGGGCGGATATACTGATGGTGTCGGCGCTGAGACGCTTGCCCGCGATCTCGAAGGAGGTCCTGGTGCGGGTGCTGGGCTCCAGGAAGAGATTGATGACGGTTCTCCCGCGCAGGGTGGGCACCTTCTTGATGTCCCTGGTAAGGACCTCCTTGAATGCGTCCGCCGTGGTGAGGATGAGTTCGATCTCTTCCCTGGTCAGATCCTCGATCCCCAGCAGATCCTTGCGGTTGAATTTTCCTTCCTGGGATACCACCATCATCTACCAGGTAACCCTTTCCGGATAGGGGAGGATGAAGACACTGTCCTTCTCCCCTTCCTCGGCGAGCCGCACCTGAACCGACTCGTCCCTTGATGTCTCAAGCCGCTTTCCCACATACTCGGGTTGAATGGGAAGCTCCCGGTGTCCCCGGTCAACCAGTACGGCAAGCCTGATGCACTGGGGACGACCGAAATCCATCAACGCGTCGAGTGCCGCCCGAATGGTACGTCCGGTATAGAGCACGTCGTCCACCAGGATCACCCGCTGGTCCGTAAGATCGAAGGGTATCTCCGTTTTCTTCATCACCGGCTTGGGTCCCGAGGTCAGGACGTCATCCCGGTAAAAGGTGGTATCGATGAAACCGATGGGCATTCTGTACCCGCTCAGGGATTCGATCTCCCCGACCAGGCGCCTGGTCAGGTCCGCCCCCCGCGTCCTTATGCCCACCATCACCACCCCTTCCAGGGGGGAGAAATCCGCCACGATCTGGCCCGCCATCTTGCGGACTGCGCCCCTGATCTGGGTCTCGTTCATGATCTGTGTGGCATTGCGCTCCATGTTCCGCCCCACTACCTCACCGTTTCCCGATCCTGCCCCGGAAATACTCGACCGTCAGGGCAAGCCCCGCCTTGAGTGACATCTCCGGTCTCCATCCCATACGATCAAACGCCAACCGGGGTGCAATCACGCTGCGCTGCTGCTCCCCCATCTTCGCCGGCCCGTGTACCTCCCCCATGTCACTGCCGGTCAGGTCCTTGAGCAGGTTAAAGATTGCGTTGATGGAGGTCTCCTGCCCGGTGCCGATATTGATGCAATGACTTCCCTCCAGGTCCAGGGCCATTACATTCGCCCTGGCCACGTCACCGACGTAGAGAAAGTCCCTGGTCTGTTCGCCGTCACCATTGATGACCGGCTGCTTCCCCTCCAGGAACCGCTCCGTAAAAATCGCCACCACCCCCGCCTCCCCGAAGGGGTCCTGCCGGGGGCCATAGATGTTTGAATACCTGAGGATGGAATAGTCGAGGCCGAAGATCTGATGGTAGTAGTCAAGGTATTTCTCGAAGGAGAGCTTTGCCACGCCGTACGGGCACAGCGGCCGGGTGGGGTGTGATTCGGTTGCGGGGAATTCCACCTGCTCCCCATAGATGGCGCCGCCGGTGGAGGAAAAGATGAACCGCCTCACCCCGAACTCCTTGGCATAGCCGACGAGCCTGATCCCGCCGATGATGTTTATCTCCGCATCGAGCACCGGGTCATCCACGGAAATCCGGACACTCACCTGGGCAGCGTGATGACAGATCACTTCGGGCCGTTCCTCCGCCACCACATCCTTCATCCGCTGATCCCGGATGTCGAGGTGATGAAACCGGGCCCGCTCGGGGAGGTTCTCCCGCCTGCCCGAGGAGAGGTTGTCCACGATCACCACCTCGTGGCCTGCCCGCAAAAATGCATCCGCGCAATGCGAGCCGATGAATCCCGCCCCCCCGGTCACCAGAATCCTCATGTCAGGTGTTCCCTCCCACTGTCATAGTCTCTTTTTATACCACTCGATGGTCGTCTTGAGCCCTGCCTTCATCTCGACCTTCGGATCCCAGTTGAGCCTTTCCTTGGCCTTGGTGATATCAGGCTGCCGCACCTTGGGATCATCAACCGGAAGCGGGAGAAAGGTTATCTCGCTCTTCGCACGGGTGATATCCTTTAAAAGAAAGGCAAATTCAAGGATTGTCATTTCTGTCGGGTTCCCCAGATTGACGGGTGTCACACAATCGGACATAAGGAGCCGATAAATCCCCTCCACCAGGTCATTAACAAAGCAGAAGCTCCGTGTCTGCTTTCCGTCGCCGAAAACCGTGAGGGGTTCACCCTTCAACGCCTGGGAGATCATGGTCGGCACCACTCGTCCATCCTTCAGGCGCATGCGAGGACCGTAGGTGTTGAAGATCCTGGCGATCCTCGTATCGACCCCGTGAAAGCGATGGTAGGCCATGGTGAGGGCCTCGGCAAAACGCTTCGCCTCGTCGTAGACGCCCCGGGGGCCGACGGGATTGACATTTCCCCAATAGTCCTCGGGTTGGGGGTGGATGAGGGGATCTCCATACACCTCGGAGGTGGAGGCAAGAAGAAAACGGGCCCCTTTTTCCTTGGCAAGCCCCAGGGCCTTGTGGGTGCCGAGGGAGCCCACCTTGAGGGTCTGAATGGGAAGTTCCTGATAATCGATAGGGCTTGCAGGACTGGCAAAGTGCAGGATATAGTCGACCGGTCCGTCGATATAGATATAGTTGGTTACATCCTGCTTGATGAACAAAAAGTGTTCCGATCGAATGTGGTCGATATTTGCGATAGTGCCTGTAATGAGGTTATCCATGCAGATGACCTCATGTCCCCGTGCCAGAAACAGGTCACACAGATGCGACCCCAGGAACCCGGCACCTCCTGTAATCAAAACGCGCGCCATCGCCTATTCTCTCCATTCCGATTCCCCGGTAGAGGGGATGAAATGATATACCACCTCGTTGGGACGAACAAGATCCAGTTCCTCCCGCGCCACCTTTTCAATCACAAAGGGATCCTCTCTAAGGCCTTGAATTTCCTTTTTGAGGGCATCGTTTTCTTCCTGGAGCGCAACGACCTCCTGAATCAGGGATTTTCGCACCAGCTTCAATTCACCGATCTGGAGGAGACCGTTCTGGCCGAAGATGGATAATACGATAAAGAAAAGGGCAAGAACAAGAAGCCAGACGACCCAGTATTCAAAGTGCTGCCTCTTTTTGCCTTTCCCTCTTGGCTTCGCAGAGGGCCTTGTGCTTCCAGGACCGGGGCCGGATGTTCTCATGGTGTGATGTCTGATCAATCCTTCTTGAGATTATAGAAGACACCCATCCCGCGAAAACGGGCAACTTCCCCAAGTTCCTCCTCGATTCTGAGAAGTTGATTGTACTTTGCGATGCGATCGCTTCGGGACGCCGACCCCGTCTTGATCTGACCGGCATTGGTTGCCACCACAACATCGGCGATGGTCGTGTCCTCCGTTTCCCCGGAACGATGGGATACAACACAGGTATATCCGGCCCTCTTGGCCATTTCGATGGCATCGAGGGTCTCCGTCAGGGTGCCGATCTGATTGAGTTTGATAAGAATGGAGTTCGCGACACCCCGTTCGATTCCCTCCCTGAGAATCCTCGTATTGGTGACGAAGATGTCGTCCCCCACGATCTGTATCCGCTTCCCGAGCTGCCTGGTAAGCTGCTCCCAGCCCTTCCAATCGTTCTGGGCTAGGCCGTCTTCGATGGAGATGATGGGATAGCGGCTCACCAGATCGTCGTAGAAACGGATCATCTCCTCTGCGGAGCGCTCCGGTTTCTTCTCCGCACGGAGCATGTACATCCCCTTTTCATAAAACTCGCTCGCAGCGGCGTCGATGGCAAGGTACACATCCCTGCCCGGCTCATACCCCGCCTGGGTAATGGCCTCCATGATCACCTCCAGGGCCTGCTCATTTGAGCTGAGATCAGGGGCAAAGCCCCCCTCGTCCCCTACCCCGGTGTTCAATCCCTTGCCCTTCAGGATCTTTTTCAATTGGTGAAAGACCTCCGCCCCGGTTCTGAGTGCCTCGGCGAAACAGGAGGCGCCCACCGGCATGATCATGAATTCCTGGATATCCACGTTGTTGTCGGCATGCGAGCCGCCGTTCAGGATGTTCATCATGGGAACGGGGAGTTCCTTTGCATTCACCCCCCCTATGTACTGGTACAGGGGAAGACCGGCCTCCATTGCCGAGGCCTTGGCCGCAGCAAGTGATACCCCAAGGATGGCATTTGCACCCAGCTTTGATTTGTTGTCCGTGCCGTCAAGCTCGATAAGGGTCTGATCGAGGAAGACCTGATCACTCGACTCGAGCCCGATGATCCTGTCCGCAATGGTGTCGTTGACGTGTTCGACCGCCGTGGTCACCCCTTTCCCCAGGTACCTCCTTTTGTCACCATCCCTGAGTTCCACCGCCTCCCGCTCCCCTGTGGAGGCACCCGAAGGCACGGCAGCACGCCCGATATCACCCGAATCGATGAAGACATCCACCTCGATGGTCGGATTCCCCCGTGAATCCAATATCTCCCTTGCCTGAACCCCGACAATCTCCCCCATGTCTCTTCCCCTCCAACCGCTTTTACTAATATGTTAGGTATCCGGTCAAAAACTATCTCGTGTATCCCGTTATAAACTTTTCCCAATATGTTAGGTATCAGATTAAGAACTATGTCTCGTTTTTTCTCTCTTCCCAATATGTTAGGCATCCGGTTACCACATTATCTGGGCTCTTCTTTAAAAATTTTTATGCTACTTTTCAGGCAATTATTTGTTTTGATAAAATTTAAGCCTTCGTTGTGATCGAAGAACCATGGCTGTACTGTCTATTGGTTATACTGTCTATTAGCCGGACTGTGCATTATATATAAGAATATGGGATTCCGTGATACGAAACGGATGCAAGAATGCACATTATCACATATCGTCACGACTTTCAAATACCCGCAAGGGTTTTCTCCCCATTCCCCTGACCAAATTGCGGTGATTCGAACGTATGCCTCCATTGTCTATTGTCCATGGAGCGATGTCATTTCGATGAGGCGGCAACGGCCCTTTGCGGCATTATCGGTTCCAAGGACGACCATAATGCTGTTATTCGCCTGTAAGCAATTAAATTAAAAATCTATTTATCAAATAAGTTATTTTTTATCGAAAAAGCGTACTCTTTCAATTTCTTAATGAGAGTTTCCACAAAACATGTGGATAACCAGTGGATAACCCTGGCGGACTCATCCCCGCCCGCTTTAAACACAGGGGGGACACCATATTGCTCACAAGATGGTCAATGTTTATAATATTCTTTTATACAGATAGTTAGCATAACCTTGCCCTTCTGTTCCAGACATGGTCCCGTGTTTTCATCGCACCAGGAAAGTTATCCACAAATTTAAATGGGGCAAAGGGAGCGCAGGCCTTATTTTATGACTTCTTATATGAATATCACCACAAGGAGTGCCCGGGAAAAAGATAAATGGATGGGAGAATAAGAAAGCTCACGAGAGAAAAAGAGAGAAAATGTGATCATTCACCCTTCTAAAGGGACGAAACATGCCTTGACAACACAATATATTGTGGAGTAGTATTTCTACACTACCAAATAATGTAGTATCGCCAGCCGCAGGATTTCACGACCGGAATTCCCGACGCCCTATTCCAACGGACAGGGGGTCACGTCACGCCACATAGTGGGGGGAGAGAGACTTATGGATTCTCTACAACAGGTGGAATTGAGCGCCACCAATCAACCGTCAGTGACTTCTCAGGACAGGAAGATCAAGCAGTTCCCCTATTCGGATGCGGAAACCACCGATCTTTCCCTCTTTGTCCGAACATCCGAGGAAGACTTCGTCTCATGGGACAGGGGCAAGATTGTGGAGGCCCTCATCAGGGAGACATATATCGACACCGATACCGCGGACCTTATCAGCCGGGAAGTGGAACACCAGATCATGTCTTCCCGGATCAAGATCATCACCTCACCGCTCATCAGGGAGATGGTCGATGCGAAGCTGATCGAATACGGCCTGGAACGGGCGCGCCTCATGCACACACGCCTTGGAATGCCGCTGTATGACGTTGATCAGCTCATCATGCACCACAACAAGGAAAACGCCAATGTTCCTCACGGCCCTGAGGCCACCAATCTCACCCTCGCCGAAAATATCAAGAAGGAATACGCTCTCCTCAATGTCTTTACCCAGGAAGTGGCTGATGCGCACATGCGCGGGGATATCCACATCCATGACCTGGGATTCTGTGACCGGCCGTATTGCTCCGGCCAGTCCCTGGAATATGTCAAAAAATTCGGTCTCAACCTTCCCAACGCACTCTCAATAGCTAAGCCTGCAAAACATCCCGAGGTCCTGCTGGCCCATATGGTGAAATTTGCAGCCAGTTTGCAGGGGCACTTTGCCGGCGCCATCGGGTGGGATGCAGTGAATCTCTTCTTTGCACCGTACCTCGTGGACCTCTCAGACCGCGATGTCCGCCAGCTCGCGCAGATCATGATCTTCGAATTCTCACAGCAGGCGGTTGCTCGAGGCGGCCAAGCCATATTCAGCGATATCAATCTGTACTGGGAGGTGCCGAAACATTTTGAAGACGTCCCGGCTATCGGCCCTGGGGGGGAGTACACAGGCAAGACCTATTCGGAATATATCCACGATGCGCAGCGTTTTGCCTGGGCCTTGTTTGACGTCTACAAAGAAGGGGATGGTTCGGGACGTCCATTCTTCTTTCCCAAGCCCCTGGTCCACATCACGGAAAAGTTCTTCAAGACCCCCGGCCATCAGGATTTCCTCCTCCACATCTGCGATATTGCAGCAGAAAAGGGAAACACCTATTTCGTGTTCGATCGTGGGGACACGGCAAAGATCTCGGAGTGTTGCAGGCTTAGCTTCAAATTAAAGGATTCGGACCTTTTGGACGCCAAGTATCCCTGGAAGATGCGTTACTCCGCCCTGCAAAACGTCACCCTCAACCTCCCGCGGATCGGCCTTCAGGCGGAGGGGAACGATGCCATCCTCTTTTCGCGTCTCACCGAACTCATGGAGCTTGCAGCAGAGACCCACATGCAAAAACGGGTCTTCATCGAAAGGCTCCTCTCCCTCGGGGAAACGGGACCGCTGGCACTCCTCACCATGAAACAGGACGGGGAGCCCTACCTGAGGCTGGAACGGGCCTCCTACCTCATCGGCATGGTAGGGCTCAACGAGATGGTGAATATTCACATAGGACAGGAGTTGCACCAATCCAAGGATGCGTACATGCTGGGGCTCAAGGTCATCTCCCACATGAAGCTCATGGCGGATCGGCTCTCGGAACGGCACAACATGCACTTCGTCCTGGAGCAAACCCCTGCCGAGAGCACGGCCTACCGGTTTGCAAAGCTGGACCAGAAGCACTACGCCCCCCGGGCAAACGATTTCCTCCAGGGGAATGCCGCCACGGGTGAGGTCTACTACACCAACTCCACCTATCTGAATGTGAAAACCGACGTCAACCCCATCGAACGGGTGAGAAAGGAGGGGGTGTTTCACCCCCTCATCGAGGCGGGGTCCCTGACGCATATCTGGCTGGGTGAATCACACCCATCCAAGGAGTCGCTGGCCAATTTCGTGGTGAAGGTATTCCGGAATACGAGCAACGACCAGATTGCCTTTTCCCCGGAATTCACCACGTGTACGGAATGTCACCGAACCGCCCGGGGACTCAATCCGGCCTGCACCTTTTGCGGCTCGGACAAGGTCGAGGGGATCACCCGAATCACCGGTTACTTCACCAAGATATCCAGTTGGAATAAAGGGAAACTCGGAGAATTGAGGGATCGTTACCGCATCGACACCATGACCTGAGATGGTTTTCATGCATCTGCCGGCATGAATTATCGATACAAAGAAGAGACGATAAAGAGACTACATAAGGATACACATCAACCACTATATAATGAATAAGGGGGGGGAGGTACCTATGTCCTCGATCAAGCTTTTCTGGAAACAAAATTGCCCGAAATGCCCTGCAGCGAAACAGGTGTACCACGATCTGGTGTCAGAAGGCTTCGAAACCAACGAGTACGACCTCAACACCGCCGATGGCCTGGCAGAAGGAGCGTACCATGGCGTCCTCTCCACCCCGACCCTTTTGGTTATCGATGAGAACGATCGGGAGCTGCTCCAGTGGCGAGGGGACGTACCCACCTTTGCCGAGATTAAGGCAGTCTTGATGAACAATGATATCAAACCCCGGCGCCACTGCTGACAGGGGGGGAGAACTCCCTGCGATCAAGGCCGTTATCCAGGCATCCTTCTTGGATTGGCGGGGTATGATCAGTTCCGTCGTATTTCTCGGTGCATGTAATTTTCGTTGTCCCTATTGCCATAACAGCGATCTTGTGCTCTGTCCGGAGAGGCTGCCCACCTTCCCGCTCGATGAGGTTCGGGACTACCTGAACACCTACGAAAACTGGCTGGATGGAGTCGTCATAAGCGGCGGGGAGCCTTGTATCAATCCCGGGCTCCCTGCCCTTATCGCGGAATTAAGGGCACTCGGGCTGAAGATCAAACTGGATACCAACGGTTCCCGTCCTGAGGTACTCGAACAACTCATACAGGATGGGATGCTCGACTATGTGGCCATGGATTTCAAGGCGCCGCTCAATGAATTCAGCTACCGCCGTTGCGCCGGTGTGCGGGCGGATGTCGCTGCCATCGGCCGCAGCATCGATCTGCTGCGTGCGGGAGCCATCGACTATGAATTCAGGGTGACCATCTGCCCCGGGCTTCTGGACACCGATGATCTCCTCAGCATGGGGGAACGGATCCAGGGTGCACGCCGTTTTACGCTCCAAGGCTTTGCGCCCCACAACACCCTGGACTCCTCATTTGCTGAACGTGCACCCTATTCCAATGAAAAACTGGATGAGATGAGGCACGCCGTGGCCCCTTTTGTGGAGGAATGCCTCCTCGTCCCCTCCCCCTGACACCCGCCAATCCCAACAGGACAAATTTCTTTGCCATTACATCGTACAAAAGAACAGGATTTGCATGTCTTTTATAGATGATACCCTGAATATCCAGGTATGGATTATAATTATATAGCATGAGATAATGGTAAATTATTGTATATACTTAATTCCTCTACACGTGGACAGGGAGTGAGTGCACGACATTCATTCGTTGAACAGAAAGATTTTGCATACAATGAGACAACATTCACCCTCTTACGGGGGCATATGGTGTGCCCTGTATATCATACTGCTCATCCTCATCCCCTCCCCTCTCTCGGGACAGGTCGTGGTGCAGGGGATTACCCCAACGGTGAGCTTACAGACCTCACAGGAATTGTTCTTCCTCTCCGGACAGGGCTTTTCATCGGAGGACACCGTTGTCCTGGTGGGAAGCCCGCCCCGGACCAGGTGGCAGTTACCCGCCATCGATCCTGAAAAACATGACCAAGGGGCCCGGATAAGCACCGTCAAGGTGCGGGGCAATCGTGCCTATGTGGTCGAGGATGCCACAACACTCCATATCCTGAACATCGAGGCCCCCGAGCAACCCGTGCTCCTTGGCACCCTGAGCGATAATCGGTTCGGCAACATCACCCAGATCTGGCCCACCGATAAATACCTCTATATGGCCGATTTGAATTACGGCATCTGGGTGGCGGATATCGCCGATCCCATGAACCCGTTTCTGGTGGGTAACGGCGGGCCGAATTATTCCTTCCCCACGCCGACCACCACTGGCCTCTTTGTGCGGGGGACCACAATCTTCAGCATCAACTGGCAAACAGGGCTCCAGATCATTGAACAGATCCCGAACGGCCAGCTCAGGCCCAGAGGGAGCATCCCCATATCCGGGACCCCCTTTGATATCGTGCTCAATGAGAGCATTGCCTACGTGGCCATAGGCCCTGCAGTGCAGATCTTCAATGTGGGCAATATGGACAACCCCACCTACCTTTCCCAGATGACACAGATCCCGAGCGATGCGCCGAATATCCGGAAACTCGCCATCAAGGATAACGTGCTCTACCTGGTCGACCGGGACTTCGGCATCCATGTCGCCGACCTTGTCACCCCCGCCGCTCCGAAAATCATCGCAAGCCTTTTTCTTACCGGACAGACCAAGGCAATCCATATCACCGGCACCTTTGCCATCACCGCCAACGGTTATAAAGGGCTTCACATCATCAACCTCGCCCGGAAGGAAAGCCCGCGGATATTCGGTAATATTTACACCCATGGCGATGCAACGGAAATCGCCCCCTATCCCGGTTACCTCTTGATTGCAAACGGCATCGAGGGATTGGGCATCGTTGAGGCGCCCTCCTTTACCCATCCTGCATTCCTGGCATCGTTCCCCACCGGGGATTATCCATGGGCCATCGCCTGCAAGGAGGATTTCGCCTTCCTGAGCAACGGCAGATCAGGGCTCAGGGTGATCCGGACCGCCCAACCGCGGCTCCCCAAGATCGTGTCCACCATCCCCACCACACAGACGGCCACCTTCTCAGCGGTGAGCGGCAATACATTGTATCTGGCCGATTCCACCCGGTTCAGGACCTATGACATCTCCATTCCCTCCCTGCCCCTTTCCCTGGGGAGCCTGGCCCTGAACGACATCATCATGTCCTTTGTGATTCATGGAAACTATGCATACCTCGCCAACTTCGGGTTCTGGGTAAAATCCGTCGACATATCCAAACCAAAGACCCCCCTGCTCAAGGGGTCCGCATACAGCGACTACAGTTGGGGACTTTCCTCCGATATCGACTTCGACCAGGGGATCGCCTATGTGGCGAACGGCCCTGCAGGCCTTTGGATCATCGATTTTTATATTCCCTCGTCTCCATTAACGTTATCAGATGAGCTCACCCAGTTCAGCATGGCCAGCAACATCAAAAAATATCAGGATCGCCTCTATTTAACCAACGGGCCGGATGGTATCGAGGTCAT
>JBLIRP010000088.1:0-15440 GCA_049472355.1 bacterium
GTACGTCCTTGAAGGTATGGTACGCAGATGCACTGAAAAGACACATGTGGACCCTTTCGATCTGCGGATGATTCCTGAGGTAGTCTCCGATGGTCTCCAGGGCGATTGTCGCCGCCTCTTCCATGGGATATCCGTATGCACCGGTGCTGATGGAGGGAAAGGAGATGGTTTTTATCCCGATGGATTCGGCAACATCCAGGCTGTTTCGATAGCATCGGGCCAGCAGTTCGGGCTCCCCGTGACCCCCTCCCCGGTAGACAGGGCCGACCGTATGGATGACATATCGGGCGGGCAAACGATACCCCTTGGTGATCTTTGCCTCTCCAACGGGGCATCCTCCCAGCCCCCTGCATTCTTCCTTGAGCTCGGGACCCGCTGCACGGTGTATGGCCCCGTCCACACCCCCGCCCCCCAGAAGGGTTGTATTCGCCGCATTGACTATGGCATCGGTGTTTTGACGGGTGATATCCCCCTGCACCAACTCGATTCGTTCATATCCATTCATGGCATCATCTCCATGCTGAATCATTCAAGACCGATAACTGCTCTTTTCGTGCGGGGAAGGGGGAAGCAAACCTTGGCAGGAGGAGCGCAGCGGAGCACTATGCTCCCCCTTCAGCGTCTCGCACAATATACTATTCACTTAGCAACAACTGCGCCCCCTGAAGGTACATTATAGGACATTAATCGGAGGCATATCAATCAGCGTTATTGAATGATGCCATTATACACCCGCACGTGACCGAATGTGAAGCAAATCCAAGGGGCGCCGGGCATTTCATTCATTGCTTTTCTTTACCCTAATCACAACCCACACAATTACTTCGAACGATATTGGCACCAACCACAATGAATTCCCCCTCTTCCGGATGCCTGCATCTTCGTACGGGCACCCCCTTGCATGCACCTTACCTCCCATGCTCTTCATTTAATTGACTTTGTTTTCTCCGGCTGATATAGTACAACCAGTTTAAAAGGTTGATGTTTTTTACGGAGGACGCTCCATTCGAGATGTTTCAATGGGTGTGAAGCACTATTTAATAATTTTCCTGGTCTTTTTCATCATGTTGTTGTCTCGCCAGGGAGAGACCGGCAAGGCTCCGTCTATTGTCTCCAACCATCCCCTTCTTCTGATACGGTATATTTACGGCATCAACACGGCTGGAAAAAGGGACACCCCTGAAAGCGGCGGCACTCCCGTATCCTTCGCGCAGAATTCAGCAGGGCGCCTCTATCTTCTCTATACGGGTAACCGATCGGAAATACAGGTCGTTGATCCCAACGGGGCGTTGCTGTTCCGTTTCGGCGAGCAGGGGGAGAAGGAATGGCAGTTCTCCAGTTACATATGTGGGATGGCCATCAACAGCAAGGGCGAGGTCCTGGTCGCGGATGTAAAAAGACGCAGGATTCCCGTGTTCGACGAAAAGGGTAATTTCCGCAGGTCATTCTCTTCAATTCAGGGGCTTACCAGGCACGATCCGAAGCAGGATACCTCTCCCTCCCACATCGCAGTGGGACCAACCGACCGGGTGTACATTAGCGACGGGAGGAACGGACATGTGTGGATTCACGCACCCGGGGGGGAATTCCTGCGTTCCCTGGGAGGTCCGGAACCGGGACGATTCCCCTCTGCAGGACCCATATGTTTCGACAGCAGGGGAAGGATATACGTCCTGGAAGGCATTCCGAATCGCATCCAGGTATGCACCCCCGAAGGGAATCCCCTTAGGCAGATCGGTGAGACGGGGAGCAGGGCGGGTGAGTTTTTGAGGATCTCAGGGCTTGCCATTGACAGCAGGGACCGGATCTATGCCACGGATATTGTCCAGTGCGTCGTGCAGATATTCGGGAGCGAGGGCGACCTGGTGGGGGTGGTCAAGGAGTATTCCACGCCGGAAGGTGAATCCAGAGGGTTCGTGTCACCCTCGGGGATTATGATAGGAAGGGATGATGTCATCTATGTAATCGAACAGCCCCTTCACCGGGTGGTGGTCTTGAAGCAGCCATCGGAGGATGACCGGGCGGTTGATCGGAAGGGAAACTGAGGCGTGGAACAGAAATTGCTTATTTTAATGATTGTTGTATCATGTCTGCATAACTTTCACAGGGGAACATTTCTATCATGTTGTATCCTTTAAACTTTATTCATATTTTGCCCAGACGGCGCGGCACCGAAAGGATTGCCTGCCGGTGCATCATGGCCACACTTCTTTGCACTTTTCTTCTCATTTCTCTCCTCCTGCCTGCGGGGCGTTGCGCTGCACTGACGGACGAGGTGGTGAGCGGAAGAAAGGTACAATTCATCACCACCATCTATCCCTACAGCTCGGAGAGGAGGGCAAGCCTCAAAGGTGAGGGAAAGGGGATCCCCAAGGGCATTGCCGTTGATCCCGAAGGGAAGCTCTTTGCCATCTTCCTGGACCAGATGAGGATCCAGGTCTTCAATCCTGAAGGACGATTCAGGTATGAATTCGGCGAGAAGGGCGAGGGTGAGGGGAGGTATCTGCTTCCCCTCGACATGGAGATCGCGGCCGACGGGAGGGTCCTCCTTCTCGATTCACGGCAGCAAAAGGTCCTGATCTATGACAACAAGGGAAGGTTTCTCAACGAATTCTCCATCGTTCAGGGGCTCTCCGACAAGGAGCAGACGGTGACCGCCACCAAGATGGGGCTCGATCGAAAAAAAGGGATCATCTGCATCGCGGACAATGCCAATTCGGTGATCCGACGGTTTACCCTGGAGGGTAAGTACCTGGACAAATTCGGCGGGTTTGGCAGCGAGGAGGGGCATTTTTCCTTTCCCGGCCAGGTCGCCTTCGATGCGCAAGGAAACATCTACGTCCTGGACATGGCGAATACCAGGGTACAGGTGTTCGAAGCAAACAAAAAATTCAAGTTTTCCTTCGGTAATTTCGGTGATTCGTTGGGAGAATTCGCCAGGCCAAACGCCATTGTCATAGACAGCCGCGGGAGGGTGTACGTCCTGGATCGCCTTATTGCCGCCATTCAGGTCTTTGATCCGCAGGGAAACGTGCTGGGGGTCATCAAGGACCTGGACGAGGCTGATGCGCTGCGGAATTCGGCGCCCTTTGACATGGCGATCGACGTTGAGGACCGGATCTACATCTCCGCGCAGGACTATCATTCAATAAAGGTCATCAAGGACATGGAGTAGCGTTGAGCGTTTAATCCATAATTTCGACAACGTGGTTAGGGGAGGTTCAGGTTGCAATGGACATAAAAAGGTTAGGGCGGGGTTGTGTCATCGTGGGGGTGGTATGCCTTCTTTTCACACCGTATGCAGGGGCTGCCATTACAGGGCCCCATAACATCACCAACAGCAAGGGTGTATGCGCCAATTGCCATGTGCCCCACAAGGCAAAGGGAAGTCGCATATGGGCCCGGGATCTCCTGAGCAGGTTCGACGGGGTCCGCCAGCTCTGCAATAGCTGCCATGACGGCACATTCTCCCAGGGGATCAATCCCGGGGCAGGAAATCCCACGGAGGTGGAATCCGGGATCACCACCGTGTTCGGCTCAAACCTCGAATCACATGTGATGCACGGGGCAGCGGTTATTACCACCGACGAATGGCTGGGACCCTATAACGCCACCGCGTTTCCGCTGGATCCGAACGACAAGGACAGGGTGCCCGGCCACCCCACCGACTGGGACGAGGGAGGCGCGGGGTTTTACTGCGGAAGCTGTCATGACCCCCATGCCCAGCCCTCGGGAAACGATGACACCGGGGACTATCTGAGGACCATCACCGGAGACGTTGGAGTGCCGGGAAACCGTTCCCCCTTCTGCAAGGAATGTCATGACCCGGTCGCCACGAACAACTCCCACCTGACCAGCGGAAACTGCCAGGCATGCCACCATCCCCACCAGGGGTATAAACGCGCCCAGGAGGGCATGGGTGCAAATGAGCTGATGATCGTGCGGCTCATATTCAGGGCCGAGGTGGCCGTTGCCACCCAATTCGTGGCCCTGCCCAATGTACCCAAAATCAACGATCCAACAGGGGACCCGATCTCCTCGGGGTTCTGCTACGGGTGCCACCAGGCCCGGCACATCATCGATCCTGCCGATCCCAATTACACCTTCTGGCTGGAGGAGGGCGCGGCACCCATCTACGGAGACGAAATCAGCGGCGACCCTGTGCAGGATGCGGCAAACCGCCGGAACCACCACCCCATGGGCACGGAGGCGAAACTGGCCGGCACGGCCTTTCTGCGCGCGCCGGGTGCGGATGCCGCGCTCTATCTCAACCAGGCCAACGAGTTGACCTGCACCTCCTGCCACCAGGACCTCCACGGCGTCATAGAGGGCAAGGACTATGACCAGAGCAAGGCGAACAATTTCCTTCGCTGGGAATTTGCCAGCGACGATGCGGAGTTCTGCCTGCGGTGCCACAGTGACAAGAGGATGAGCAACGGTCACATCATCATTGACAAGAAGCACTTCTGGGATACGGACTCCCCCCTTTCACGCGAGGTATACGACAAGGTTTCCACCGGGTTCACCAAGAGCGTTTCCTGTAAACAGTGCATGTTCTGCCACTTCGTCCACGACGGGGAAGAGCGCACGAACGAGGTGATTTCTGGAAGCATCCGGGCGGATATCGACACCCTGATGCGGCAGGGTCCCAAAAACCTGGCGTGGGGCGACAGGATAAATGACACGGATATCTATGACTACGAGGATATGTGCTACGGATGCCACGGCGAGACGAGCATCGTCCAAAGTCCGGACCTCGGCCTCGACGCCCTCCTCATGCCCGGATCGTATTTCACGCACCGGTTTGCATCCGCTCCGGACCCCAATAACCCCACGGCGGAGAACATCACCCCAGGCGGGGTCTTCCCCCTCTCCGACGGTATCCTCACCGAGACACTTGATGACTACGGCACCGTTTCCGGGAGCATCTATTGCGGGACCTGCCACAATGTGCATGCCCCCCATGAGCCGTCAAGCCCCTACCTGAATTCCGCGACCTCCCCGTACGCGGCAAACGGCTTTTGCGAGGAGTGCCACGATGACGACGCCGGGAATTTCGTGATGAAAAGCCATCCGGTCGCGAAGGGGCCCAACGACAATCCCCTCGAGGGGAGCCCCACCCTATCGGCCTTTCCCTCGGTATTCACCACATGGAGCAGCAGCAACCCCGGCAGCGGCAAGGAGGGCGGGGTGGTAACCGACAGCGGAGAGGTGATCTGCCTGACCTGTCACAATACCCATGCCGCGAAGACCAACTGGGACGGGACCGTGCCTACGGACACCACCCGCTTCTTCCATGGACAGCTCCTGGTGATGGACAACTACGTGAGGGAGGACGCCCCTGCGGGGAGCGAGATGTGCAAGGCGTGCCACTCCTCCCTTGCCGGGGGAAACGAGTTATTTCCTGAGCAAGAGCACGGTGTCTCCCGTGAAGGGAATGTCCTGGGTGATGGCAGGAAGCTGGGGGTCTGCAATGTCTGCCATTCCCCTCATAACAGCGTCGGCCCCAAGATCTGGTCAAGACCGGGATACGCAGCCGGCCCCTTCGCCGGATACCGGCAGCTCTGCTATACCTGCCACAACCCGCAGGGGATTGCCAGCGCAGGCAATACCAACGTCTTCAAGATAAGTCTCTCGTCTTATGACATACGAAAGGACCCGAACGACCCGGATCTGCCCATGGATCACGTCATGCACGCAGCAGCGGACATCGGCGCCCTCAACCCGGTCCCCGGGCTCACCATCCCCGTCGATCCCAATGATGCGGACACCTTCCCGCTGCTCGAACCCTATCGCACCGGCGGACAATTCTACTGCGGTTCCTGCCACAATCCCCATGCCCAGCCGCTTTTTGGGGGGTACTACCTCAGGAGCGTGGACGGGTATGCCGGGACCACTAATGTCAGGATCAGCTTCTGCAACGATTGCCACCCGGACGCCCACGGCGGCATTGCCGGTGAATGCCTGAATTGCCATAGCGTGCACCTCGGCGCGGTCCTTCCCCGGATAAACGAAACGGAATCACGCTGGGTCCTCAAATACAGGATCGCACGCACCCTATTTGCTGCCATACCGAATGTCCCGCACCTGTCCGAGGACCCGAACAACCTGCAAAACACCGATTCACCCTTCTGCTACGGCTGCCATGGGCCCGGAGGCGCGGATGACTGGGAGGATGCCGGCGCGCACCCCATTTACGGAGACGATGCGCCGAACTTCACCGCGGCATCCCGCGAACACCACCCCATGGGAACCCAGGCCACGGCGGACAGCCTGAGGGCGCGCATACCCGCAGGGCAGAATTACTACAATGCGGCAGGAGAGCTCACCTGCAAGTCCTGCCATGACGACATCCACGGCCCCGGCCCCTTTGCCGGCAGCGCCCAGAATGCCCGTGACAACTACTACCTGCGCTGGGAATTCAACAGCCCGCAGAAGAAGGACCAGGCCACCTTCTGCGTGGCATGCCATGACACCAAATCGGAATCGAACCTCACCGGCGAGCACCTCGTCACCCAGGCCACCTCGCCCAATGACCGGGGGGGATGCATGTTCTGCCATTTCATCCATGACGGCATCGAGCGGCAGTCCACCCTCACCCTTCTGCCCGACCAGGGAATCAGGGCAGATGTGGATGCCTTGATGCGCGAGCCCGCCATCGCCCTCGTCTGGAAGGTCGGCGACCTGTGCGCCGTTGACAGGTGCGATGACACCGATGCCTATGACTATGAAGACATGTGCTACGGATGCCATGGGAACCAGGACATTGTGGATGGCTCCGGGAGCAGCGGCGGTCTGCTCCAACCGACTGCGTATTTCACCCACCGATATGATGTTCCGCCCGATCCGAACAGCCCGACCAGCGCGAACATCAAGGCGGGCGCGGTATATCCGCTCTCGGACGGCGCAGGGCAGATGACCCTGAACGACTATGGAACGCAGGAGGGCAATATCTTCTGCGGAAGCTGCCACAATGTCCACGATGGAACGGTCCAGCCGTACCTCAATCACGCGGAAGATGATGAAAACCTGGAGGTTGACAACGGATTCTGCGAGGCATGCCACGACGAAGGGACCGGCGACGGTGCATTCGTTGCGATGAGCCATCCCGTCGATGTCGTTCCCAACCCGCCCGCCACGAGCGCCACATGGCTCCCTGTCTATTATGACGGAGGGAGCGGGGCGCCGGGCGGCATCACCGGAGAAACGGCGAACGACGTGGGCACGGTCGTATGCCTCACCTGTCACAATGTCCATGCGTGCGCCACCTCGTTCGACGGGCATGTCGAAGGGGAAAGCGATACCGATGAGGGGCATCATGGCATGTTACTTGTAAAGGATAATACATCGACCACCATGGGGAGCGACATGTGCAGGGATTGCCATCCCTTTTAGTGGTACGTTACAACAGTTGAAAACGACGTCAACACAGGAGGCACAAGTACGCAGGGTATTTGTGCCTCCTGTTGTGTAGGCCGGAGGGAAGGGGGTCGTAAAAATTATGAGAACCTGCGTACTTCATCGAAAAGGTCCTGGCGAAGGGACCATGGTCCTCCTCTGGGGAATGCTGTTTATAGGCGCCTTGCTCTGCGTCCCACCTTCCGGATTTTCACAGTCCGTCCCACCCCCTTTTAGATATTCATACCGTTTCGGTTTCCCCACCAATAAGGGGGAGGGGGAACGGGCCATCGGCAAACCGCGCACCCTGGCAATCAACTCCACCGGCCAGGTGTACGTGGTGGTGCCGTATGCAAAGGAGGTGCGCGCCTATTCCCCGCAGGGGGGGTATCTCTTTTCATTCGGGCAAAAAAAAACAGGGGAACAGGAACGGGGGACCTTTTCGGAGCCCTCCGGCATCACCATCGATACAAGGGACGTCATTTACATAAGCGATCTTGATCGGGATATGGTCCTTATGTTCAATCCGGACGGGACATTCATCGGGGAGTTTCCCCTTTTCCAGCCCAAGGGGAAGCCGGATGCCTGCGCCCCGTTCATTCAATACAATCCACACAAGAACCTCCTCTATATCCCTGATTCCTGCACCCACCGGGTGGGCATCTACACCCCGAAGGGGGAATTCATCATCTCGTTCGGAGACATGGGCACGGAACTGGGGGCATTCGGCGGGCCCGCCAATTGCGCCGTTAACAGTGACGGCGAGGTCTATGTGGTTGATCCGGGGAATTTCAGGGTCCAACGATTCTCACCCAATCACCAGCCGATTGATGCCTTCGGGGTCAAAGGGACCAAGGAGGGGGAATTCGTCAGGCCATACGATATTGGCATAGATTCTGCAGGAAGGGTATACGTGAGTGATTTCGTCCTGAAGGCGATTCAGGTCTTCGGAAGGACCGGAAGGTTCATGGGGATCATCCAGGAAAAGGATTTCGATGAACCCCTGGGGATCGCCTGTTCTCGCGAAGGCAGGGTTTACATCGTAGACGGGAGGGGACAAAAGGTCCATGTCTTCCAGATCGATTAGTCGCTGCATCACCGGGGTGCTGGTGTGCCTCATCGTGGGATTCATCGCAGCCGTGCCCCCGGCGTATGGGTTCAACGGCCCGCATATCCTGGGCACGAATCCCTGTGATGTATGCCACATCCCCCACAATGCGGCCGATGACTTGCTGTGGGCGAGAACCACCACCGGCCCCTTTCTGGGTGTGAAGAGACTCTGTGCATCCTGTCACGGGACAGGGCTGTACGGGGCCAAGGACCGCTTCGGCATATTCGAGGCCCAGGACGATATCACCTATGACCATGTGATGGGAGGCGACGCCTCCATCAACGGCCCGAGCGTCATCCGCCAGGACTGGGCACCCTTTCCGCTGCGGGATAAGGAGGGCGGAGACGGCTTCTATTGCGGATCGTGCCACGATCCCCACCGGGACCCCTATTATCAGGATGAAGACCTGGGAGGGGGGGACTACCTGCGGCAGGAGGCGGAGGGTCTCATAACGACACCCGAAGACAAGGAGACCGCCTTTTGCATCCAGTGCCACCAGGGGATCATCCCCGGCGATGCTCTCGGACACGGCGCGAAGCAGGGATGCTATGACTGCCACCATCCCCACAGCTCCCCCAATCCGGGCCCGACCATCCTTATCTCGGCCCTGGTCCCCTTTACGGCCGTGCCCAATTGCCGCGGTTTCACCGATACCGGGGAGGTCGCCGCCGCCTGTTACGGCTGCCACCAACTCGGATCCGGGTTTGACGGCGAGATCGGGGCGCCTCTGGCAGGGGATGATCTGCCTTCGCCGAAGGAACATCATCCCATGGGTAAGGGCGCCGATGCATCGACATCCGGGCATCAGCCCACCCAGGCAGGCCCGCTCTCTGCCGCAGGGGAGATCTATTGCGGCACCTGCCATACGGTCCACAACGGGACCAACGACAACTACCTCAATGCCGTGGTCAGCATGGATTACGATCCTGCCGATTCGGGCGCCTTCTGCATTGCCTGCCACTCCGACAAGACACTGGATGACCTCGGTCCCAGAGGTGAAGGACACCATCAAATCACACCATACAATCAATGCCTGTTTTGCCATTCCATCCACAACTCGCCGAATGATCCGGATGCCCTTTACCAGACCGATGAGGACGAGGCCACCCAATTCAATTCCTCGGCCTCCGTGGATGTGTTCATGCGGGTTGCCCCGGTGAACCTTGCCTGGTCGGATCAGGTCATGGACACCGATGAACGGGATTACGAGGATGCCTGTTACGGGTGCCATGCCGATGACGCTATCGTGGGAAGGGAGTTTTCACTGAACGAGGAAAACGCCCTTCTGCTCGATAATGTCAGGGATGATTATTTCTCCCATCGATTCAATGCAACGCCCTCCCCTGCCATCAAGGTGGTGAACACCTACGATGACCGCCTACCCATCGTATCGGACGGCAAGGAGACCGAGACGATCACCGACTACGGGGTCGAGGAGGGACATATATGGTGCGGAAGCTGCCACAACGTGCACCTGCAAATCCGTTACTCTGCGGATATACCCGAGGAATACCAGGATCGACGGTCCGCATACCTGCGGGAGGAGAATTACGGCTCTTCGCTCTGCTACCGGTGTCACCCCTCATACCACGAGAATCTCGGGGGCCTGAACCATCCCCAGGACATCCCCCTGGAAGGCGGGGTGCCGCCTCTCTACCATTCGGGCTATAGTGGCGGAACCGGAGGGATCACCAACGGGTTGTCCGCATTCGATACCGCGACAGGAACCGTGGTCTGCCAGACCTGTCACAGCGTGCATACGGCACGAACGGACTGGGACGGAGGGGCCAACCAGGACGAACTTCTCACCCATGGCACCCTGCTGGTTACACCCCTGGATCAGGGATTCTGTGAGGACTGCCACCCCTTGGTACACGGCGGCGCCGGAGGCGACTGCTCGATCTGCCATCTGCCCCACAATGGGATCATCCCCTCCGTTGACCCGAACACCCCCTTTATCGCCCTGCCGAACGTTCCTGCAATCAACGATAATCTCGAGGACCCGAATAGCCTCTCCTCGGCCATGTGCTACGCCTGCCATCAACCCCAGCACCTGGTGGGGGACGACCTGTGGATACGCTACGGGGCGGCGCCGGTTTACGGAGACATCATCAAGGGAAGCGAGAATACCGGTCACACAAGAAATCATCACCCCATGGGCGAAGAGGCCCGATTGACCGGCCCCTCCTTCCTGAGGGCACCGGGAGCGGCCGCCACGCTGTACCTCAATCAAAACCGGGAAATCACCTGTACCTCCTGTCATAATGGGCTCCATGACGGGACCAAGGAAAACAATTTCCTGCGCTGGCAATTTGCCGCCACCAACGACCCCCGGAGCACGAACCCCTTGGAGGACAATGCCGTTTTCTGCATTGCCTGCCATTCGGACAAGAGTGCATCCATGCTCGATGGCAAGCACCGCGTTACACGGGCCGAGTCCTCTGCGCGGAATGTCACCCGGCTGACCTTTGGGGCCTACCAGAATGGAATCCTCACCGAAAACCAGGTGGGGTGCGCGAACTGTATGTTCTGCCACTTCATCCATGACGGCGAGGAGCGGGTGGGCGAAGGCGTTCCCGGGGGTATTCGTGCGGATATCGATTCACTCATGAGGATCGCCCCCAAAAACCTTGCCTGGGGGGACAACCCGGGTGATACCGATCTCAGCGATTACGAGGATATGTGCTTCGGATGTCACGGTGACCTCCTGATCGTGGGGAACGGGTATGAGGATGCCGCCCTTCTCAAGTGGGCGGATGACGTGCATACCCATCCCTTTGCCTCGCCTCCCGATCCCAACAATCCTCCCGCCAGGATCATCCGGGCAGGGGGTGATTTTCCTCTGTCCGACGGCGAGGGCACCACAACCGTCAACGACTATGGCACCTCGGCAGGCAGCATATATTGCGGAACATGCCACAACGCCCACGACGGCAGGGTCGCTCCCTATCTGAACCACGAACCGGGGGATATGAATCTGTCCCCCTACGCACCGTTCGGCTTCTGTGAATACTGCCATGATGCGGCATCGGACCAGCTTCAGTTCGTGCACGACAGCCATCCCATAGACAAGGGTCCCCGTTACCCGGCCACCGCCGAAAAATGGCCCGAGCTTTATTTCTCCGGCGGAAGCGGCGCGAAGGGGGGCATTACCGCAGACACGACGGAAACAGGGCATATCATCTGTCTGACGTGCCACAATGTTCACGCCGCGGCAACCACATGGCAGGGGGAGGTTTCCACTGACCCGGGTAATACCGGGCACGGGAGGCTTCTGGTCAGGGACAATATCGAAAGCACGGAAGGAAGTGATCTGTGTAAGGACTGCCATACATTTTAAATGATGCGGCGGCATTTCGCTTTGTAGTGCTGCACAATGACGTATCGCTGTGCAATCCCCTTCAACCCGTATCGGGGAGGGTGCAATGCGATGCAATACGGTGTAGTGATCAGTAAGAAGGGTTATACGTGAGGCCATGGAGGTGTTGTTAATGGCTCAGGAAGTGTTGGTTCGACCTGCCCGGTGGTGTATCATCACCCTTTGTTCATTCCTGCTTTTTTTCCTCCTTTCATTCGCACGCTGCCCCCACGCCGGTGCCCAGGGGGACGATGCCCTGGAGGTGAATAACGCGGGGCTGCAGAACGACACCCCCCAGCAGGCCACCCGGATCGATCCGGGCGAATACCCGGGGCTCATATGCAACGACGCCGACTGGTACCGGGTCAGCATCCCCGCTTCAGGAGGGCTGCATGCGGCAAACCTCAGGGCGCGCATCTCCTTTGACCACACGATAGGTGACCTGGACATGGTCCTCTACGACGCAAAAAACCCGGTCACCAGCTACAACTACCTGGACACCTCCACCCTGACCGCCGACGAGGAGGTGGTCTCCGCATCCATTCCGCCTGGAGACTACCTGATAAAGGTCTACGGCTACCAGGGGGTGCAAAACAGCAGCTACACCCTTACGGTGACCATACGCTATGCCTGCCAATCCGCCCCGTACGAATGGATCGAGATCGGGGACGAGGGGCAGGTGGTGCCGCTTGCAGACGATGATTCATGGGTCATCCAGGACATCGGGTTCGATTTCCCCTTCTTCGGGGGAAGCTACGACCGGGTGGAGGTCTCCTCAAACGGCTACCTCACCTTTGCCGATGAAGCCACCCCCGGCTACAATCCGGCATCACCCACCCCGGTGAGCCCCACCCACAAGAACGCACCTGCCGACAGCATCTTCGCCTGTTGGATGAACCTGCGGCCCGACCTGGGGGGAGGGGTGTACTACCGGGTGGATGATGCGGACCCGGCCTGCAAAAGGCTCGTTATCGAGTGGCGGGACATACCGCTTGATGCCTCCGGTGCGGGGGTCACCTTCCAGGCGGTGCTGTATGAATGCACCGGCCAGGTCCTCCTCCAGTACAAGGACGTGACCTTCTTGGGACCCGACGACGGCATAAGCCTGGGGGCGGGCGCCACGGTGGGGATAAACGACGGGAGAAAGACGGCGCGCAGCGCAAACCGTCTCGGCACCCAGTACCTGTACAGGGAGGCCCTCCTTGCCGATCACATGGCGCTCCTGTTCACCCCCTCCCTGGATGCAGACCTGCGGGTCCTGCGGACCTTCCCACAGGAAAACGCCGCAGATGTACCGTCAGACCAGGGAATCGAGCTCGTGTTCAGCCAGCACCTCGATGCCGCGACAGTTTCCGGGGCGGTCGGCCTGACACCACCGGTGAGCGGCACATGGACCGTGGACGGAAACATCCTCAGATTCTCCCCGGACGGGGCATCCCTTGAGGGCGGCACCTCCTATGAGGCGGCAATCGACGGCGCCATGCTTCGTGACGTATTCGGCAACACCCTTGCCGGGGGAGCCGATTATATCCTCTCCTTTCGGACTGGTGAAGGGCCGGGCACCGGTATCACTCCCCTGCCCAATATCGCGGTGGCGCCGTTGCCTGCGGCCCATAATTTTGGCAGCAGAAACGTGGGCCAGGCATCCTCGCCATTTATGATCACCCTGTCGAATACCGGGAATGGGTCCCTCGTTGTTTCCGGCATAACACAATCGAATACCGTGGATTTTGACCTGGACCTCGCAGCCGGCCCCTACCCTCTCGTATCCGCGAATACCACCATTACATCAAACAGCAGCGGCACGCTCAGCGTTTCCTTTACCCCGAAATCCGCAGGCACAAAGGCCTTGGTCCTCTCCATCACATCGAACGACCCGGATACACCGACCTTCACCTTCGCATTTCAGGGAATCGGCCTCGACAGCACGCCGAACATCCAGACATCCCCCGCCTCGCATGCCTTCGGAGGCATCACCGCAGGCGAGGTCTCCGACCCCACTGTTTTCTCAATCACGAACACCGGCAATGCACCCCTTGACATCTCATCCATTACCCTCTCCAATACAAACGATTTCACCCTGGATACATCGGGGGGCTCGCAGCCCATAGGGGCAACGCCAATAGTCATTCCGCCGGATCAGGGCCGCAGCCTCACTATTTCCTTCACCCCGCAGGCTGCCGGTGAAAAGTCGGCCACCCTCACCATCGCCTCAAGCGATCCGGATACCCCAAGCACCACAATAACGCTTCAGGGAACGGCCGTCGGCCCTTCCTCGCCGCATATGGAGATCTCCCCTGCGAGCGCTCACCACGATTTCGGATACCTGAGGATCAACGGCACGCCGGGTATATGTACGATCACCATAACCAATGCCGGAAACGCGGACCTGGTGATCTACACGCTTGCCCTGTCGAACGGGGTCGATTTTTCCCTGCATGCCTCCGCAGGCGCGCATCCCATCGGGAACGTTCCCACAAGCATTTCTCCGGACGAGTTTCGCACCCTTGCCGTATCGTTCATTCCTCAGGCTGTGGGAACCGCCGCTGCCACCCTCACCATCACGTCAAATGACCCCGATGTCCCATCCCTCGCCTTTTCCTTTCAGGGCACAGGGACAGACACCGTTGAAGGCTGGAGCACCTATGGACCGGACACCTGTTTCGGTGCCGATGCCTGCCTGTCAAGCCCAGATGTCACCAGCCTGTTGGACGACCACCACGGCACCCTGTGGATGGGAACACGGCCTTACACCATGGGCAACCAAACCACGGGAGGGGGGGTGTGCGCCTACAACCGCTCAACCGGGGCGCTCGTATGTCTCGATGAGGATGATGGACTTCAGGGAAGCACGGTCATCGATATCGCCATGGGTCCTCAGGGAGCAATCTGGGTCGCCACCGATGCGGATATCGATGGACAGGGCGCAGGGGTAAGCCGGTATGGGAAAGACGGCACCGTGGTGGGCTTTGGGCCGGAGGAGATTGGTATGGGGCCCGATTGCTGGATCACCGACATCGACGTTGATACCAGCGGCCATCTCTGGATCGCCACGAGCCTGTGCGGGCTTATCCAATATGATGAAACCGACTGGGTCACCTATAGCACGAGTGGTGAGAATATCTTTGCAGGGGAACCTCTCATCATGACCGATGACAGTATCACCGGCATTCTGTGCAGCTCCACGGGTGAATTGTACATCGGAACATGGGCAGAGGGGCTCTTCATCAAGGCACCGGACGGGAATTCCCGCCATATCGAGGCATCCAGCGCAGGCACCTACATCGCAACCATGGCGGAGGATGCAAGCGGAAACCTTTGGTACTCCTGGATGGATGATGAGGCAAACCACCTCGTGTCAATGGCACCCGGAGGCTCCCCCTTTTCCATCGCCATTCCCTCCGGCCTGGCCGCGGGTACCACTATCATCAACGACCTTGCGATCGATCCCGCAGCCGGAGATATTCTCATCGCAAGCGACACAGGATTTTACACCTATGACGGACAGGTCTGGACCATGTTTGACGCATCAAACAGCGGTCTTGAGTCCTGCGTGGTAAACACCTTTTTCAT
>JBLIRP010000089.1:0-15288 GCA_049472355.1 bacterium
GATGGCGTTCACCATGTCCTGGAAGTCCAGGTCATAGGTGAGCCCGAGAAAATAGAGCACATCGGGAAGATCGGGATAGATCCTGAGGGCCTGTTCGTAGAAGGAGACCGCCTCCTCCATGGCCCCCCGCATGATCGCCCGGTCACCCTCCTCCTTCAGCCTGAGGGCCTCCTCGGGGATCATCTGGGCCGGGGCAGGGGAGGGAACCACCAGGAAGAGACAGGGCAGGATAAGGAGACAGGCTACCCACATCCGGATATGCACGGCGGACTATCCCCTCCCCTTCAGCGCACGCAGACGGTCCTGCACCTCTTTGACCCGATCGGCAGGGGAGGGGTCTCCGAAGATCGCCGAGCCCATCACCAGCATATCCGCACCCGCCTGGGCCACCTCCAGGCAGTTTCCCTTCTTGATCCCCCCGTCCACCGCCAGCAGGGCATTCGACCCCTTCCGGTCCATCATCTCCCTGGTCCGCCGGATCTTGTCGAGGCAGAAGGGGATGAAGGACTGCCCCCCGAACCCGGGGTTCACCGACATGATCAGTATCAGGTCCACATCCTCGATCAGCCACTCGATGGTGTAGAGCGGGGTGGCCGGGTTGATGGCGACCCCTGCCTTCATGTCGAGGGCCTTGATCTGCTGGATCGTTCTGTGGTGATGGCCCTCCGTCTCCACGTGGATGGTCAGCCAGTGGGCGCCGGCCTCCCTGAAGGGGAGGACGAGCGATTCGGGGTTGCGGACCATCAGGTGCACGTCCTGGGGAAGGTCGGTTATCCGGGTCAGGCACTGGACCACCAGCGGGCCTATGGTCAGATTGGGCACGAAATGGCCGTCCATGACATCGATGTGGAGCGCATCCACCCCTGCCGCCTCCACCGTTTTCACCTGCTCTTTCAAACAGGCGAAGTCAGCGGAGAGGATGGAGGGGGCAATGAGGGGTCGCGAACCGTCTCTGCTCAAAACCGTCTCTCCTCCACCAGCTCATCCTCAAGGTAGATGAGGGCCTTGGTGTTCCTGGTCGTCCGGATGAGAAGCTCTATCTCGTCCCCGGGAGGCCGCACCTGGCGGAAGATCTCCCGGGACTCTCCCCCCGACTGGAGCAGGATCTTTACCTCCTTCTCCTCGAGGCCGTGGGGGACCCGGTAGGTGAGGGTGGTATAGATGCCCGCCTCTTCCTGGTCGAGCTGTTCCGCCTTGCTCACCTCGATGTCGACCTTTTCATTGGACAGGACCATGAATCCGAACGAGGGGACCTGGGTCATGACCGTGTTGGGGGGCAGGCTGCTGTTGTGTTTGTACGTGATCTGGCCCGGGCTCAGCCCCGCCCGCCTCAGTATCCTGAGGGAATTGTCGATGGTGAGCCCCACCAGGTTCGCCATGAACAATCCCTGGGGTCGTCTCCCCTCGCTTAACAGCAGGTCCACGGCATCGCCGCGGGGAACCATGCTGTTGCCGGGGGGATTTTGTGCGACCACCTTGTTCTTTCCTATCTCCGCATGATGGATGTGCGAGAGGCTCCCGATCACCAGCCCTGCCTCCTGTATGATGCCCTGGGCCCTGAGCCATGGCTCGTCCACCACGTTGGGCACATCCACCTTCTCCGAGCCCCTGCTCAGCAGCACCTTCACGGCGCGGTCCCTTCGCATGAGGGACTGCGATTTGGGGTCCTGAGAAATGATGTGGTTCTCCGGGATTGCGTCGTTGCATTCCTGGTCCACGATTTTGAGCCTGAGACCGATCTTGTTGAGCTGTTCCAGGGCATCGACGGTATCCTTTCCCACCACGGACGGGACCTTCACCAGGTCCGCCCTGCTCACCAGCTTCATGGTAATCAGGGCGCTCAGGAGGCTCAGGCAGAGGAGGAAGACCACGATGAGGGAGAACTTGAGCACATTCAGCATCAGGCGCCGTGCATCGGGCATCTCGTCGTCACCCCCCTTCCTTGGGTATTTGTACGTGTGATTGCCGGTCCATCCTATCACATGTATGCAAAAAGGGTTCCACGAATATCAGGGTGCCTTTCACTGGGTCCTCCAACATCTTATGAATATAATCATCTTCCGTTCACCTACCTTCACACCTTTTATTTTCTCACAGAAAAGGCAAAAAATCCATCTGCCCCCGGGCTGGTGGGGAGCGATCGAAGGGCGCCGTCCTTACCCACCATCGCCTGCCACGCTGCAGGGACCCGTTCGCTGAGGTTTTCAATCATCCATTCCCGATGGTGTTCGAGAAACGCCCTCAGTATCTCATCGGTCTCTTCAGGCTCCAGGGAGCAGGTGCAGTATACGAGGCGGCCCCCCTTGCGCACCGCCCGGGCCGCCTGGAACAGGATCGCCTGCTGGAGCCGGGCCAGGATGGGAAGGTCCTCCTCCCTTCTGAGCCAGCGAATCTCCGGATGTCGTTGGATGGTCCCCAGGGAGGAGCAGGGCGCATCAACAAGCACCCGGTCGAAGAGGGATTCCCTCCAGGGAGGTTCCCGGTCGGCGCTGCCGCATACCGGGAAACAGATCTCCGCGCCCAGGCGCCGCGCCCTCCGGCGGAGTGCCCTGAGCTTTGCCTCGCTGCGGTCGAGGCAGAGGATCTCCCCCCGGTTGTGCATTATATCGGCCATGTGGCAGGCCTTGCCGCCGCTTCCCGCGCAGGCGTCGAGCACCCTCTCCCCGGCCCGGACCCCCAGAAGGTGGGGCATGAGCATGGAGGACAGCCCCTGCAGGTCGATCATCCCTTCCCTGTACAGAGGCACCTGGTTTATCGGCACGTGCCCGTGGGCAAAGAAACCCTCGGGGATGACCTCCGACCGGTCCGCTCCTTCAATGCCTTGTGCAAGGATCGGGAGGGCCTGCGCCGGATCGCCCCCCTTCAGCAGGTTCCAGCGTATGGTGAGGCGGGCGGGCGTATTGTCGGCTGCACAGATTTCCGACGCCGTTGTGGTGCCGTATCGCTTCAACCAGCGTCGTACAAGCCAGCGGGGGTGGGATTGGACGATGACCAGGTAGGCTTCCGGGTCCTCCTCGATCGAGGGAAGTGCCCCCTCCCCGTGTGTTGCCAGGGCGCGGAGCACCGCGTTCACCAGTGAGGCGGTCCCTTTGTGGCCGTAGCGGCGGGCCAGGCGGACGGATTCATCAACCGCAACGGAGGCCCTGAGAGCGGGCATATCCAGGAGCTGGTATGCCCCCAGCCTCAGGCAGTTTCTGATCCATGGGGTGAGCCCGGCCAAAGGATATCTGGAATGGCCGGCAATGGCGTGGTCGAGCCGGTTTTGCTGCCTCAGCACACCGTACACCAGGAGGTGGCATAATCTGCGATCCTCCGGGGCAAGGGGTGTACGCGCGAATGCACGCTCCAGGAGGTGATTGGCGAACTCCCCTTCCACCTCCACCCGGCGTAGCACCCTGATGGCGACATCGCGGCTGGTCGAGGCGGGTCGTGTCAATGCCCGGAGAGCGCCTCCGCCAGGGCGGAGCCGAATTCCTTGGCAGCCTCGGGGCCGGACGCGGTGACCAGCAGGCCGTCCCGCTCGACCTTTTTCTTCGTCATATCATTCCCCTCCTTGCCCCACCCTAATCATCCCCTTCCGGAAGGTCCGACAGGATTCTGTAGAGTGTGGCGGCCTCCGATGCCCGCACATTTCCGCTGGGAATGGCAAGGACCTCCACCTCCTTTCGGTGCGCCCCCAGGTGGAGGACGATCCGGTCTCCCTCCTTGAGGTCCCTCCCGGGCTTTCCCTTTGCCCCGTTCACCTCCACCCAGCCCCGCTCGCAGAAATCATGGGCCAGGCTCCTTCGTTTCACCAGCCTGCTGATCTTGAGAAAGAGATCGAGTCTCACCGTGCCTCTACCATGTGAGGGCCTTTTCATTGATCTCTATGGCGGCCTTTTTTCTCAGCCGCTCAATCCACGAATCAAAAAGCTCCGTCCTCTTGCGCTCGGTCAGGGTCTTCTTGATCTCTTCCCACAATGGGGAACCTCTCTCCAACTCCTTTTCCGCACGCGCGATCAGCAGGAGGAGATGGTATCCGCGATCGGTTTTAACGGGGCCGGCGACGCCTCCCGGACGAATCCCAAAGATCGCCTCGGCGAATTCGGGCCTGAGGCCGTCCAGGGAGAACCATCCCAGATATCCGCCGTCGGCTGCGGATGCGTCCTGTGAATACCTGGTGGCGAGTTCGGCAAAGGGGGTGCCTTTCTCCCACTCCCGTTTTATTTCCTCGATGCGCTCGCGCGCATCCCGCTCCGCCCCCGGATTGTCTCCCTCGCCGGGTGGCAGCAGGAGGATATGGGAGATCTCCACCCTGGTCCCCTCCTTCGCTCCCGTCCATTCCGTATCGTAGTACGCCCGGATCTCCTGGTCCGTGACCTGTATAACCTGATTGAGGAATCTCTGCTGGAGGCGGAGGAAGGCGATCTCCTCGGACAGGTTCTTCTTCAGGTCGTCCCTGGTCAGCCCATCCTTGGCAAGCGCCTCATCCAGCGCCTCGTCCGAGGTCAATCCATTGTCCGCCTTTATCTTCTCGATGTGCCGTTCGATCTCGGCGTCATCAGGGGTAATCGCCATGCGCTTGGCCTCCTCGATCATCAACTGCTCATCGATGAGGTCCTGGATGATCTTCTCCCGCATGTCGTGACGCTCTTCGGCAGGGAGGTCATCCATGGATCGGCGGAGACCCCGTTCCCTCATGACGAGGTCGCTCCACGTGATTACCGTGCCGTTCACCACCGCCAGGATGCCGTCGAGCAGCACCGGCTCGGCACGGGCGTTCACCCTGCATGCCATAATACAGGCAGCAGCCAGTGCAAAGGGAATCAGGTTATTCATCCATCGCTTCTTCATGGCGCAGTCTCAGTAACCCTCGGTCAATGCCTTCAAATTCAGTTTGATGCGGGCACGCGACCGCAGGTCGCGCAGCCAGTCGTGAAATGCCTGGTCCCTTTTCCGGGCCAGGAGGATCTGCTCGATCTTGGGCATGGCCTCCTCCCATGTGGCCTCTTTGGGCTGGCGGACCTCCATGAGCTGGAATATATGGTAGCCGTAGTCGCTTTGCACCACATCGCTGATTTCACCCTCCTTGAGACTGAGGACCACCTCGTCGAACTCGGGGGGCATCTGCCCGAGCCCGAAGAAGCCCAGGTCTCCGCCGTCTTCGTGATCGGGGCTAAGGGAGCATTCCCGGGCGAGTGCGGCGAAATCTCGCCCGCCCTGGAGCATCTTCAGGATTTCCCTCGCCTCCATCTCGGATTCCACCACAATCTGCCGGGCCCGGTACTCCCGGTCCCGGTCGAACTCCTGCTTGTGGGTGAGAAAGAATGACCGCATCTCCTCCTCGCTGACCTTCAGGGAGGGCTCGATTTCCTGTTGAACCAGCTTCCTGACCAGGAGCCCGTCCAGGAAAAAGGAGCGCCAGCCTTCAAAGGCCGGATCGGTGAGGTAGCTTTCCGTGGGGAATTTCCCTTCGGGATACCCCCTGCTCATGTCCCTCAGTGATACGCCCAGGTCCTCCGGACCGGCGGTGATCCCCCGTTCCTTGGCTGCCTGCACCAGGAGCTCCTTGTCGATCATGAGCAGGAGCAATTCCTTTCTCAGGGATTTTATCTGGTCCTCGGATTCTATGTACGGCTCTTCCGCATCCAGGTTGAACCGTTGAATCTCCTGGTTGAAGTCCTCCAGGGTGATCTTCTTCCCGTTCACCTGGGCGCAGACAATGGAGGATGCCTTGTCCCTCTCCCCCATTGAGGAACACCCCAGCACACCCCCTACGGCAAGCGCAAGGGTGCACACCGCAAGCATTCTCATACCATATCCCTTATTCATGCCCTCTCCCTGGAACCGTGTTGTTCCGTGTTGGCCTGAAAACAGAATTCACCTCCGCCTCCACGCTGCCTCCGGCATCATGGCAATCTTTCCTTTATCAGGATATATCTTAAAACCTCCCGAGGGAACATGCAAATCTTCACTTGAAAATCCCCTTTGGGTCATTTTCATGCTTCCTTGTGAGCCGAAGGCTCATGAATGTTTCACATGCAAATCTTCCCCTATTCTATTGACAGGCGCCTCGGAACATGCTTAAATAACCGGACAAATAAAAGGAAATGGCGTGCCGAAGTGGCGGAATTGGTAGACGCGCTAGGTTCAGGGTCTAGTAGGCGAACGCCTGTAGGGGTTCGAGTCCCCTCTTCGGCACCAACCGCTTTTCGTTTACTTAAACCAGCTCTCATTAATCCATCCCGTCTCGACCTTGTTTCGTTTACTATCACCAGTCTCCATAAGTCTTTTCTGCCCCCATCAACCTCACTTCGTTTACCAAAAACCAGCGTCCATCAATCTTTCCTGCCCCCATCATCCACATTTCTTTTACTAAAACCGGCTCCAACGAATCCATTCCTCCATAGGAAAAGAGGAAAATTAATGATTAGGCTGAGCCGTTTTAGGTCATCCTAATCCCCTTTTGTTCCATTGAGAAAGCTATTAGGAGTAATGATAGATTTGGCTCCTGAAACTATGGCACAGGCTAGAATTCTATCATCAGGGTCATTCTTAACAAAGGGATCTATTTTTTTGTCAGAGTACAATGCTACTATTTCAAGTAATGCCGCAATGAGTTCTTCGCAGGATGTACTGTGGCTTTTTATAAATGTTAAAAAGAAAGGACGACTTAGAACATCTCGGAGTTCTTCAAGCAAGAGAGGTGTTGTACATAGAGTAAAATTTCGTTTTTCGATTAATTTTAATATTGTATGAAAGAGCAAGTAGGGACGGTTCTTGGCTTGACATTCCATAAAAAGTACAGAAGTGATGATATCAAAATTTAGGGAGTTTATCAATTATAGATAGAAATTCAGATGGATTTATAATTATTATTCCATTAATTCTCTTTAACGGGATAATATGTTTTTTATCACCTGATATTAGGAAGTTGGCATTTGCAGCAAAAGCGCATTCTAAAATACGGTTGTCAGAATTTTTTTCTTTAATTATAGACAATTGTTTTGTGGGCTCAACAAGGGTCGATATTTCTTTAATCATTTTGATTGTGTTGTTTGCCTTGCTTTCAGACCACTGAAATTGTTTTATGAGAACATTTGATACTTCTTCAAGGATAAATGGAGAGATGAAAAGTTTGATTAGTCCCTTATTGGCAAGCTGTAATACTTCGTTCGGTTTGCCTCCAAAGTTTAAAGCAGATACAATAACATTGGTGTCGATAACGACCCTTATCATTTATTGCCTTAGTTCATCAACAAGTTTTTCAATGTCTTCCTCTTTTATTTTCGTCTTCTTTGTCTTCATCTTTCCATATTCCTCGAGCTTTCTCATTTTAGTCGTCCATAAATATTGTCGCAAAGCTTCACGAACCAATTCAGATTTTGTGCGGGCCTCTTTTTGGGCAATGTCTTCGGCCTCTTTAGCCATACTCGGAGGTAAGGAAATATTCCATACTACTGTTGTTCTTGACATAAGAGAATCTCCTTTACTTAGTATTACGTATTATTACTAAGTAATTATAATGTATAAGACTAAAATAATCAAGTGGTGGCAAATGAAAGGGCAAGCAGGGACCGTTCTTAATAAACCTTTGAACTAAAAATTTTTGGTTGGAATATCATGGGTAAGCGATTTAATGAGATGATGATCAACTTTTCCTCGAGGCCTTTGAAAGATGGAAATAAATACAGCCTGATCGTTCTGTTTTTAACCATATGGATGGGAATTATTTCTTATTCGATTTGTCCATCAGCGCAGGAGCCATGGGGCAAGGTGGCCTCATCGATAGATAAAATTGAAATTCTTTCGTCTTCGGGCAAGGTGAAATTGAGGCTTTAATTCATAATATAGGCCAGCTATTGGCAGAGGATATTGTGGTTCGATTTTATCAGATTGATCCTGATACCAACCAAATGAAGCAGATAGGTAAGGAGAGCAAAATAGAGCGACTATCCCCCGGAAAGGGAAGAGTAATCAATACATGGATAAAAAAAGGAATTAATGAGGCATTAATCAGTATCGATCCTGAGAATCAGATCGTGGAATCTAATGAGGATAATAACCAGATCATTTTCAGTTTCTAAATCCAATTAAAGCAACTAATCATAATGGAAACTCCTACACACCTTTCCGCCCTCAAATAAGACCTATACATATATCTTCCAGCCCTCCGCCGCAGCGCCTTTTCATCAGTCTATTATACATCCTGGCCTGCATTTTTTATCACTGCTTTTGAGGAGAAATTGGGACAGCCAACGGCAAAGACAGCGGGAAAACCGCAATAGCCCTTTTTTATCTCTCGTTCTTTTTATTGACATTTTGGGGCGGTTTGTATTACACTGTCTTACGGAGGTGAAAATCATGCAGAAAACCTTGACCATCCGTCTTCCCGACGATATTCGTAATGACCTGGAGGACTTAAGCAGATCAAACCATGTTCCAATCAGTGAATTAGTGAGAGAGTCAATTAAAAAATATGTAGCAATAGAACGTTTCAGGAAAATACGGGGAAAGGTTCTCCCCTTTGCCGAAACCCAGGGATTATTGACAGACGATGACATCTTTAAGACCCTGTCATGAAACTTGTCCTTGATTCAAACGTAATCATTGCCGCTTTTTCCGCTCGAGGAATATGCCACTCATTGCTCGAACATTGTCTGTACAGCCATAGTCTGTTTTTTAGCGAGTCCCTATTAAAGGAAATCAAAATAAAATTACAGACGAAGATCAATATCCCTAAGCCGTTGGTTCAAGAAATCATCTCCTTTCTTGAAAATCATGCCCATATTGCTAACCCCAAACCACTCGAGCAAAAGGTGTGCAGAGATCCGGATGATGATAATGTCTTGAGCCTTGCAATAACAGGGGGAGCTGACTATATCGTATCAGGGGATAATGATCTATCGGTGTTAAAACAGTACAAGGACATCCCCATTCTATCTCCCCGGGAGTTTTGGGAAACCCTGCGAAGGAAAGATGCAGAAACATCTACCTGATAACATTATAATTCCACACCGTTCGGCACTTTTTTATGAATGATTCCTTAGCTATTCCTTATTTCTTTTCCCCTCCGCCAGCGCCTCCCTGACCCACTGCTTCACCCTCTTCTCCTCCTCGGTGTTTCCCTCGAGGCGGATGTCGAAGGGCTTGCTCACCTCGCCGAAATAGACCGTCCGGTGGGGGAATGGTATCTCGATGCCCTCCTCGTCGAAGCGCCTCTTAATCCTCCGGTTCATCTCCCTGCCCACCATCCATTGCTTGATGGGTATCGTCTTGATGCGGGCCTTGATGATGACCGCGGAGTCGTCGAATTTATCCAACCCCAGGATCTCCAGCGGCTCCAGGATCTGGGGTCCGAAGACGGGGTCCGCCATGATCTCGTCGCTTAACTGATTGAGCACCTTTATGACCCGGTCCGTGTCCTCCTTATAGGCGACCCCGACATCGAAGACATAGAAGGAGAAGGTATGGGTGAGGTTCGAGATGGTATTGACGGTCCCATTGGGGAAGATATGGACGGCGCCGTCGAGCCCCCTGAGCACGGTGGTCCTGAGGTTCACCGCCTCCACCAGGCCTCCGGTACCGTTCAGTATGGCCACGTCTCCCACCCGCACCTGGTTTTCGATGATCATGAACAGGCCGCTGATGACGTCTCGTACCAGGTTTTGGGCGCCGAACCCGACCGCCAGTCCGACAATGCCTGCACCGGCCAGGATGGGCTTGATATCAAAACCCAATTCATTCAGGACCATCATCACGGCAACGATCCACAGGGTGACGAAGATGGTCTTGTAGACGATCTCCCCTACCGTTTTGATCTGCTTGTTGACCTCCGTTTCGGATGCCCCCGGCCGGGCCTTCATGCGGCCCCCCACCACGTGTTCCATCCGTGAAATGACGAATCGGGTGATGCTGGTCAATACCATGGCCAGGAATACGATCAGGGGGATGCGGAGCAGGGAATAGATGTATCCCGAATAATGGGCCAGAAACGGGAACACCGGCACCCCCCATGCATTCAGGACCACGAGCACCGTCACTACCAGAATCAGGAGATTGAAGATTTTTTTGAGAATCTTCAGGTACGAGTCGAGGCGCTCCCTCATGTCGGGATAGGTTTCATCAAGGGCCTTGATGGACCTTTTGAGCGCATTAATAAAGAGAACACCCATCCACCATATTATCAGCGCAAGGAGGATGATGAACAGGGTCTTCACAAGGGAGAAGAACAGATAGGAGGAAAGCGATCCGTTTTCGTTCGCAGAGAAAAGGCGGTTGATCATGGTGCGCGCCCAGGCGATGGTCCCCCCGTTCTCACACAGGGGGCGGACTTGGCCGTCGCCCGTTGCCAGGCGACTGCCGCCGGGCATGGCCGGCACGTTCATAGCTCGGCCCCATGCAGAGGTGAGGGCATATGGACTCAGAACAAGGATGCCGAAAAGACCGAGGATCATTATGATTGCAAGGGGCCTCCTGTACATTGTTTCTCCTTTCCGGGCGGTAATTCGCTCCGTTTCGCTCAAGTGATACCTTCCCGCAAGACGCCCATTCCCTTCCCCGGTTTTCTTTTCCAGCAGCGGGGGATCGAAGGGGCTTCAAACCATCGTTGAGGGGGTGAGGTATCGAGAATGTTTATCCTGTTCGATTAGAAATGGTGACCGTATATACGTATATCTTAAGAAATCAGGGAGTCCATTGCAAGGGATTTAGTCCGGGATATCCAATGAGATTCGAAGGGCCTGATTGAGTGCCTGGATTTTTGATTGTGGAAGAGTGCCGATGAAGTTTGTTAAGAGTGATTTCGGCAAACTTACGAGTTCATCGCAGTGGATGCTGCTTTCATGCTTTAAGCCTTCATCGTCACCAACGAGCACCTGCGTTGATAATCCGTTGCGGCTCGAATAGACCGGTGCACAGATAACAGTTGAAAAACGTGAATCGATAAGCACTTGACGGCTTACTACAACAAAGACCCTGAATTTTTTGGGATCTTTGGCAGAAGGATTGACCACACGATAGAGTTCACCACGTCTCAAAGCGGCACCTGGTACAAGAGGACATCCTCTGCTTCCTTATTAAGTGTACGTGCGTGTCGATTAATAATCTCGAGATCCCTGTCATTCTGCTCACTGCGGATCATCTGGGTAATAAATGCCCGCAAGGCCGCCTCGATAAACTCAGAGCGATTTTTATAGCGATCTGATCGTTCATCCACGGCCTTCAAAAGGTCCTCCGATAATGTGATAGATGTCTTAATTTTCATACCACCAATATACTCCAAAACAGAATATCATGTCAAGCCGTGCCTTATTTCTAATATAACCCAATGATCTTTCGATCGGAACGAAACATTGCCCCAGGGTGCCGGCAGTATCGGTCAGGGCTCGTCACCGATACCGACAAATGACAATGCCTCGGGCTGCAATCCCATGAGAGCGTAAGCCGCAATCCTATTTCTATCATTGCATCCGTACATATGCCTGCCAACAATAACGGACCTGGATTCAAAACTGGAATCTCTTGGGGACCATTAGGGGATCTGAACGTGGGCGGAAGCGGACAGGGGCCGGAGGCGGCATTGAATTCTCTACACCACTGTGCTATATCTATCGTTTTACGGATTGTACATAATCAGGAATCTCCCGCACCGGAAACATAGACGACAGGTATCAGAGAACATTTTGAACCGGGAACGTATGCAAGCCTTCTCATGTCGGGGTCCCCGGTTTGTATTGGCGGTATGTCTCTATGGTGAACCAGTCCCATGCCCAGCAGGTGTTCAGATCCGGGTTTGTTTCCCTCATTGGTCCTCCCAATACGGGGAAATCCACCCTCCTGAACCGGATCGTCGGTCAGAAGGTCTCCATCACGTCGCCGCGGCCGCAGACCACCCGCAATCGTATACTCGGCATCTGGCACGGGGAACCGGCCCAGATCATCTTTATTGACAGCCCGGGGATCCACAAGGCGTCCAAAAGGCTCAATCGGAAAATGGTGCGGACCGCCCTGCTGACCTTCGAGGAGGCCGATATCATCCTGGTCATGGTCGATGCCGTGGCAACGGGCGCCGGGGATGACGACATGCGGATGATCATGGGACACCTCAGGGGCGTTTCCCGTCCCGTTTTCCTGGTCATCAACAAGATAGACCTGATCCCGAAACCTCGCATACTGGAGTTGATCGATGTGTACAAGGATCTCCATCCCTTCCGTGAGATCATCCCCGTTTCCGCCCTGACCGGGGAGAACTGCTCCGATGTGGTGGATACGATCATCGCCTATCTTCCGGAGGGGCCTCCCCTCTATCCGGAGGACATGGTGACCGATCAGCCGGAGCGGTTCGTGGTTGCAGAGATCATCCGTGAAAAGCTGATCGCCCTGACCCGGCAGGAGATCCCCTATGTGATGGCCGTGCTCATCGATGAGATGGGGACGGATGTGCAGACCGGCATGGTGAGGATCAGCGCCACCATCCTGGTGGAAAAGGAGTCCCAGAAGGGGATCATCATCGGCAGCAGGGGGGCGAAGCTCAAGGAGGTCGGCAGCAGGGCCCGCGAGGAGATTGAATGCCTGCTCGGCACAAAGGTATTTATGGAATTATGGGTCAAGGTGGCACGGAATTGGAGAGAAAACGATCTGGTGCTCAAGCAGATCGGCTATTGAAACGAATGAGACGTTCAATGTAAACCTCCTACAGGAAGGGGGGTGAATGGTATGGTTCCAAAAATGAGCCTGCTTTTTTACACCGTCCGAAAATTGATCAATCGCGGGGCGACCTCGAACCTGAGTAATATGGTAAACAAGCTCCACCCCGCTGATATCGCACAGGTGATGCAGCAACTGGGCCCGTCCGACCGGTTTTTCCTGTTCGGCCTGATTGCGGAGAAGGACAAGGCGGCAGAGGTGTTGAGTGAACTGAATCCCCCCTCCCGTTCCGAGCTCCTGGAGCAACTCGATCCCAAAAGGATCGCCGAGATCTTCAAGGAGATGTCCCCCGACGACCTGGCGGACATCATCGGGGACATGCCCAAGGAGATCGCCGGCAAGGTCCTGGAATCCCTCGGGAAAAAGGACTCCGAGGAGATCCAGGAGCTGTTGAAATACGAAGAGGACACCGCCGGGGGGATCATGTCCACCCATTTCCTGGCCCTCAACGAGAACATCACGGTAAAGGAGGCGTTGGAAAAGATCAGGGCGACGAGCGACGACATGGAGGTGACCCTGTATCTCTATCTGGTGGATGATTTCCAGCACCTCACCGGGATCGTCTCCTTCAGGAAACTGCTCACCAGCCACCTGGACACCCCGCTGAAAAAGATCATGAAGACCGAGGTGATCAGCGTCCGCGTGGACGAAGACCAGGAGGATGTCGCCAAGATCGTGGAAAAATACAACATCCTGTCCGTGCCGGTGGTTGACCGGTACAACAAGCTGGTGGGGGTGGTCACCGTTGATGACGTCATCGATGTCATCAGGGCGGAGACCACCGAGGACATCTACAAGATGGCAGGGACCAGCCATGAGGAGTTGTTCGAACAATCGACCTGGAAGGTGGTCATGATGCGTATGCCATGGCTCTTGATCACCCTGATCGGCGAGACCTGCTCCTATTTGATCATGCGCTGGCACCGGGGCACGCTCCAGGAGAACATCGCCATCTCGTTTTTTATCCCCATGATCATGGCGTTGGGGGGGAACGTGGGAAACCAGTCCCAGACCATTGTGGTGCGTGGTCTTGCCACCGGGAAGATACTTGACACCGAACAGTGGAAGATCCTGTTCAAGCAGGTGCGCATCGGCATGGCCATGGGGGTCATCGCGGGGGTGCTGATATCCCTCTTTTCCATGGTCATCGATTCCCGCCACCATGTGCTCTCCGTCATCGTGGGATTCTCCCTGTTTATGTCCATTACCATATCCGGGATCATGGGCGCAGTGGTCCCCTTTGTCCTGAAAAGGCTGAACATCGACCCTGCCGTGGCAGCAGGCCCATTTATCACCAACTTCAACGATGTCGTCAGCATCTTCATCTATCTGAGCCTTGCCACGAGCCTGATCGTATTTCTGGTATAGGTTGTCCCTGCTCGCGACAGAGGCGGTGGTTATCGGTTCCACCAACCTGGTGGAGGCGGACAGGATCGTAGCGGTGTATTCCCCCCGGTACGGTCAGATACGGGGGGTCGCCCACGGGGTAAAGCGGATCAAAAATCCCTTCGGCAGTGCCCTCGAACCCCTCACCCACATCCACCTTATAGTCAAGGTACGGCCGAACCGCGAGCTGCAGATCATCAGGCAGGCGGACATCATCAACAGCTTTCAGGCATTGCGCGGTGACATCATCCGGCTCACCGCGGGGCTGTATGGCGCGGAACTGGTGCAGCGGCTCACCCCCGTGGGAGGCGAAGGACAGCCGGAGGTGTTTGATCTCCTGGTCCGGTACCTGGGGCTGCTCACCGAGAAAAGGGACATGATCACCCTCCTGCGCATTCTTGAGCTGAGGCTCCTCGCCCTTTTGGGGTACGGGCCCCAGCTCGAGCGCTGCCAGGTCTGCGGGGCGGTTCTCCACGGGCACGGGTGGGGATTCAGCCCGGAGCAGGGGGGGCTGGTATGCCCGCGATGCCGGCACGGAGTGCGGGACGCACACCCCATGTCTCCCGGGGGGATCATGTTTCTCAGGCAGGCCGTATCGATGGATCTGGAGAGGATAGGGAGGCTGCGGGTCCTTCCCTCGGCCAGGGAGGAACTGGAGCACACCTTGAATGGAATGCTGATGACCCACGGGGGTGCATCCCTCAAATCATACCCCGTTTTGAAGCGCCTCTTGCCTGGGGGGTAGCCATTCTTTCCGGAGTTGTTTTCCCTTATATAATCGATAGTTATTGCAACATAATTTGATTTTTTTGCGAAAACGTGCTATAAAATAATTACAGAGGCGCTTTCCCACGCCTCAATTCATGGGGGCTCGGCGAAAAGAATCTCCTGCCCTGCGTCGGGTCCCCATGATCTCTTTTTACCACCTTTGACTCGGGTCATTGGCAGGTCACTGGAATTTTCCCTCCTCAACGCATTGACATCAAGGCGCCATTTTGATATAGTTTCCAATTCAAAGCCCTACTCTTGCATATTTGATGGGTATCATTTAGAGTAGGTGGGATCCTCGGAACGATAAACCAAAAGAGTATACGATCAGTGGAGTTTCATGGGGCAGAAGCATTCTTTCCAGTCCATCATCCTTTCCCTTCAGCATTTCTGGTCTGATCAGGGGTGTGTGCTGCAGCAGCCCTATGACCTCGAGGTGGGGGCGGG
>JBLIRP010000009.1:0-61454 GCA_049472355.1 bacterium
TGCAAAGGATTATCTGGAGCACCTGGAGGAGCGGGTGGAGCCCTGGAGCTTTATGAAGCTCCTCTACCTGAAAAAGGTGGGATGGAAGGGATTCGTGGATGGAAAGGAGAGCGGGATCTACCGGGTTGCCCCGCTTGCCCGCTTGAATGTCGCATCCGGCATGGCTACGCCCCTGGCACAGGCGGAATACGAGCGCATGTATGACACCCTGGGGGGGAAACCCGCGCACAGCACCCTCGCCTACCACTGGGCACGGCTCATCGAGGTGCTCTATGCCGCGGAGAGGATGGATGAGCTGGTGAGGGATCCGGAGATTACCGATCCGAAGGTAAGGAATATCCCCGAGCAGACCCCGGTCGAAGGGATGGCTGCCGTGGAGGCGCCCAGGGGAACCCTGTTTCATCACTATACCACCGACGAGCGGGGGATCATTCAGAAGGCGAACCTGCTCGTTGCCACCCAGAACAACGGGGCGGCGATATGCATGTCCGTTGAAAAGACGGCCCGGGGGCTTATCAAGGATGGGGAGGTTTCGGAGGGTTTTCTCAATATGATCGAGATGGCCTTCCGGGCCTATGATCCATGCCTTGCCTGCGCCACTCACAGCCTGCTGGGAGAGATGCCCCTGAAGGTAGGTATCTATGACAGGGCAGGTAATCTGATCCGGATGGTTGGGAGGGATTCATGAATGAGAATCCCTTGCCCACGAGGTATCGAGCGATTACAAAAACCCGATACGGGGGTTGAATTTTGGAAGAGGTTGTCATGGTTGGAGCCTGGAAATTCAATACGGGGTACTCGTTGCATTTATGAAGAGCTTATTGATTTTGGGCATAGGGAATCCCATCCGGGGGGATGACGGCGTGGGTATTGCGGCGGCGGCGAGGCTGAGGGATCGTATTGCGTGCGAAGCAGCGGATATCGGGGAGACCTCGGAGGGGGGATTCGCCCTCTTGTCTCTCATCAGCGGTTATGAAGCGGTCATCATGGTGGACGCCATTCGGACACGGGAGGGGAGGCCGGGCGACGTGCATCGATTTTCACGGGAAGATCTCGGATGTCTTCAGACAGTGGAGGTCACCCATAATGCGGGGATCCCCGCCGTCTTGACGTGGGCGGAACACATGGGGATCCCGCTGCCCACCAGAATGATTGTCTATGCCATAGAAATCGAGGGCGGGGACACCTTCTGCGAAGGGCTCTCCCATGAGGTGGAGAATGCAATCCCGAGGGTCGTGGCATTGATCGAGAAGGATATTGATGCGATGCTGAGCCAACCCGGTCGGGGGTCTTTATTCAAACCATATGTTAAGGAGGGGAAACAATGGCGGTTCAAACACTTGATGCGCGCGGTCTGAAATGCCCTCAACCGGTCCTCAGGGTTGCCGCAAAGGCCCGGGAGATGAAGGGCGGGGACATCCTCGAGGTTTCGGGTGACTGCGCGACATTCGAGCAGGATATCCGTAACTGGGCGGAGAGAAACAGCAAGGTCATCCTTTCCGTCAAAAAGGATGGCGGCACCGCGCTCAGGATCCAGGTGCAGTTTTAGCCGCGAGGTATTTGCCGTTACGTTTTAATCACAGAATATCATCTTCGGGGATCATGGGAGGGATCCGAAGTATCCGGCCATGATCCCTCCCGCATCCTCACGCACACCCGAATCGGTTATCGATTCTTACCCCCATTGACCCACCATTCGTCATCCTTGTCCTGGAACCACCAGTCCATGGTATTGGTCTCCAGGATCGCCTCGACCAGGGTGCGTCCGATAGCCGTGCGTATCCGCTTTTGGGCATTTCGAATCCAATCCGCCGCATGAGGGCTCCCCAGATCCATGCATTCCTTTAATTGGAGAATGTGCTCGATCTGGTCGGCATCATTTGCCAGTTGCGCCTCTCTGGTGCATCCCTCGTTGAATTCCTTCGACAACGCCGTTATCTCCGGACCAAAGGACAAATCCGCGGCAAGGTCACGGGTTGCCTTCTCCTCATCCACGGTTACGTACCGTTTATGGACATAGTTGTGGTCACCCGTTCGCGCCTCAGCGAGATCGTGGACCAGACACATCTTGATGAGCTTGCATTCATCGGCCTGCGGGTCGAGTTTCGCCATTACATAGCCGATGGACGTCATTCTCATGACGTGCTCCGCAACCGACTCCTCCCCCGACCCCAGGAAAAAATAGCCGCTTCGGGGGGTCTTTTTGAGCATGCCGATCTCGAAGAGGAAATTGACAATGGATTTCATTGGGGGCCCCCTTTTGTTTTATTTTGCCATGATGAACCAGAGGGATTCGTGGATTAATGTACCATTATTGTAACAGGTTTACCATCCATGCGAAATATGATAAGGATTTCTTGACAAAAATAAAACGCTGTGTTATTTTCAATGGGTGCACCAACCAGCTTTCTCAAAGGACAAACGTCATGGTCGGGAAGATGATCAAAAAGGACGCCTCCGAATATATAGTGCATTCTGTTTCGCATGCCATGGACATACTCGAGAGCTTTTTGGGGGATGATGCAGAACAGGGTGTTACCACCCTCAGCATGAAGCTGAAATTGCCTAAGAACAACATATTCCGCCTTCTTTCCACGCTCCAGTGCCGGGGGTATGTGGAGCAGAACGAGAATACCGGCAATTACCGGCTGGGAATGAAGACATTCGAGCTGGGACAGGCATTTCTGCGGCGCATGGGATTGGTGAATCAGGCGCATTCGATCCTCGACCACCTGGTGCTTCAGACCTCTGAAACCTCCTACCTCTCCGTGTACGAGGATGGAGAGGTCATATACGTAGACATGGTGGAAACAAAGCATCCGGTAAGGATCATCCCCATGATCGGTAAACGGGTGCCCGCGCATTGCACTGCCGTGGGCAAGGTGCAACTGGCGTATAAATCCCGGGAGGAGATCAAGAGGATTATCAAGGAGAGGGGGCTCAAGCCGTACACACCCAATACCATGATCGATGAGGATGCGTTCCTGGCGCATCTGGAAGAGGTGGGCCGAAACGGCTACGCCATCGACAATGAGGAGTACGAAGAAGAGGTCAGATGCGTTGCCTGCCCTGTATGGGATTATACAAACAGTGTGGTGGCGGGGGTCACCATATCGGGGCCCACGCTCAGGATGCCCGAAGAGCGCATAAAGGACACCCTCATCCCTATTCTCAAGCAGGCTGCCTTGGAAATTTCTCACCGTTTGGGTTACCATATTTAGATGCCGAGATGAGGAATGAATGGTACGATTCACAGCGGGATAGTTATGGTGACGCTGCCAAGGGGGACATTTCTTCATGGGTCTGGTCAATGAGGCGGAAGGGCGAGATAGTGGCGCAGTACTACATAACGATGCAGAAGGCATTCCCTGCTGCTGAGGTCCATCCGGTACACGAGATACGCTCCTGATTGTCAATGAAGGGGCCGGAGACATTTGCTGGTGACGAGACCTTTGTGGCGTATGGAATGTCTGTTTAATCATGTATAAGGTTTGAGGATTACCATGAAGATAGCGGTATCGGGAAAGGGCGGCGTAGGCAAGACCACATTCAGCGCCCTTTTGGCATTGGGTCTCTCCCGGCGTGGGATCAAGGTGATTGCCGTGGATGCGGACCCTGACGCCAACCTGGCCGCCTCCCTTGGAGTGCCCGCCGACCGTATCGCACAGGCACGGCCGCTCACCGAGATGAATGACCTGATCGAGGAGCGGACCGGCGCCAAGCCGGGTGAGCGTGGGGGATTCTTCAAGCTCAACCCCTATGTGGATGACATTCCGGAACGGTTCGGCCTCACGGTCGAGAATGTGCTCGTCCTGACCCTCGGCAGGTGCAAGAGGGGAGGGTCCGGCTGCTATTGCGCAGAGAACGTCATGATCAAGCGGCTCATCGAGCACCTTCTTCTGAGAGAGGGTGAGGCGCTGGTGATCGATATGGAGGCGGGGATCGAGCACCTGAGCAGGGGCACCGCCTCCTCCGTGGGGGCGCTCATCACGGTTGTCGAACCCGGGATGAGGAGCGTGGAGACCGCCCACAGGGTGGAGGGCCTGGCCAAGGACCTGGGCATTCCCCGTCATTTGGTGGTGGGGAACAAGGTCAAGGGGGATGAAGATCGGGAATTCCTTAATGCGCAGCTTTCCGGGTACGAATTCCTGGGATTCGTGCCCTTTGATACCAGGCTGATGGATGCCGACCGTGAAGGAAGGTCGCCCTTTATGCGGTCACCCGAGGTCATGGCACAGATGGAGGATATCATTACGCGCCTGATGAACACAACAAAGACGTGAGCTGAATGGACCTTGAAAAGATAGAAACGGGAATCGAAATGGTGCTCGAAGGTCTCGGGATAAAGGGACGTCCCGGGGTTCTGGAGACCCCCCGCCGGGTGGCCCTGCTCTACAAGGAGATCTTCACTGGACTGGAGACGGACCCGAGCCAGATCATCACCCCAATCAAGGGGGAGAGCTACGACGAGATGGTTCTGGTGAGGAATATCCCCTTTTATTCCATGTGCGAGCATCACTTGCTTCCCTTTATCGGCGAAGCCAATATTGCCTACATCCCCAGCAAGGGGAATATCGTCGGCATAAGCAAGCTTGCACGCGCGCTGGAGGTGCTGGCCAGCAGGCCCCAGGTCCAGGAGCGCCTGACAACGGAACTTGTCGATCTGATTACCAACAGCATCAAACCCCTTGGGGCCATGGTGGTTATCAAGGCCGAGCACCTGTGTATGTCCATGCGCGGGGTAAAGAAGCCCCACGCCCATGTCATTACCTCTGCGGTCAGGGGCGCCTTTCGGACCAATGAAACCACAAGGGCTGAGATGCTCGAGCTGCTGAAATAGTATGAGCGCCCCTGAAGATCTCTTATACTCCGTTGATCATCTCTGGGTAAGGGTTGAGGAGGACCGGGCAACGGTCGGGATGGCTGAGGCCGCACTCCGCGATATGGGAGAGATCCTCCTGGTGGATCTCCCGGAGGTTGGTGTACAGATCAAGGAAGGGGAACGGTGCGCTGTGGTGGAGAGCGCAAAGGCAATCACCGATATCATGGCTCCCCTTTCCGGGAAGGTGGTGGCGGTCAACCAGCCCCTGGAAAAGAGATCCCAGACGATCAACAAGGATCCCTTCGGAGAGGGGTGGCTTGTGGTGTTTCACATAGATCCCGCCGCGCTTCCGGGTCGCCTTATGGACATTCGGCAGTATCAGGAACATTTAGAAAAAGAGGGGGCTCGGTGAGCCCGGAAGTCTGTGATCATATCCAGGCAAAAATCGTTAGATCAAATCATTGATGCCCTTGCGGGATATCAGAGGCTCTTCCTTGCGGGATGCAGCCTGTGCGCAACCCTTTGTCAGTCGGGCGGGGAACAGGAAATCCTCATCATGAAGAAGGACCTGGAGGCCGCCGGAAAGCAGGTGGTCGGCTACGTGGTTGTGGAGGCCGCCTGCCATCTATTGGAGACCAAAAAGGCATTCGGCGAGATCGAGGAGACGCTGGAGACCGCCGACGCGATCCTCTCCCTCGGATGCGGTGCAGGCTCGCAAACCCTCGCCTCCTTCCTGGAAAAGCCGGTATTTACCGCCGTTGACACCCTGTTTCTGGGATCCATTGAACGATGGGGCAGGTTCTCCGAGGTATGTGCCATGTGCGGGGAGTGCATGTTGAATCTGACCGGCGGCGTCTGTCCGATAACCCGGTGTCCGAAGGGGCTTCTCAATGGTCCCTGCGGGGGTATGAACCGGGGAAAATGCGAGAGCGATCCGGAGCGGGAGTGTGCATGGGTCTCCATATACACCATGCTGAAACGTCAAAACAGGTTGGAGGCAATGCGTCGCATCATCCCTCCCCGGGACCATTCTATCGGTCAGAGGCCCGGCATGCTGATCCTGAAGAGGGAGAAATGATAGTGAGCACATATGGACATGATTCAGGCGGCATGGATCATCATGGATGAAGCAGCAACCGGATGGTGAAGGGAACGGAAACATTCAGAGATGCCCTGGCATCGAAGGGATTTGTGATCACCGCGGAGGTGGGCCCCCCCAAGGGCACGAACACGCAGTCGTTCCGTGGGCATGTTTCCATGCTCAAGGGACTGGTGGACGGGATCAATGTCACCGACAACCAGAAATCGGTCATGCGCTATTCATCCCTGGGCGGGTGCCTCCTTATCAGGGAAGCAGGGGAGAGGCCCATTCTTCAGATGACCTGCAGGGACAGAAACCGGCTGGCCCTGGGCGCCGATCTGCTCGTTGCCGCATCCCGGGGCATCGACACGGTTCTTTGTCTGACCGGAGACTCCATTACCTCGGGTGACCAGCCCCAGGCAAAACAGGTATTCGACCTTGATTCGGTGCAATTGATTCACATGATAAGGGAATTCGAGAAGGGCCGGGACCTGGGCGGGAATGCCCTTGAGGAGACGGATTCATGGTGTGTGGGGGCGACGGTGACCCCGGAGGCAGACCCCATAGAACCCCAGCTTATGAAGTTTGAGAAGAAGATTGAGGCAGGGGCGGAGTTCTTTCAAACCCAGGCAATATACGATCTGGATAATTTCAGGCGGTTTATGAAGTATGCGCGGGGATTTCCGGTGAAGGTGCTTGCCGGGATCGTGCTTCTCACCTCTCCCGCTATGGCGAACTATATGAACAGCAAAGTGCCGGGCGTTTTTGTACCGCAAGGGCTCATCGATGAGCTGACAGCGGCGCCCAAAGGGGAACGCCTTGCCGCCGGCATACGGATCGCCGTACGGATGATACGCACCATCAGGCAGGAAGGGCTTTGCGACGGGGTCCATATCATGGCCATCGGCAGGGATGCGGTGATACCGGAAATTATAAGACTGACAGGTGACGCGGCATGTCCATGACCATAGCGCTGGCAGGGAAAGGGGGCACCGGGAAAACCACCCTGGCCAGCCTGATCATACGATACCTGAGGGAAGGGGGGAAAACCCCGGTGCTGGCGGTGGACGCGGATGCGAATGCAAACCTCCACGAGGCCCTCGGGGTGGAGATCGGGGAAACCATCGGCCACTTGCGGGAAAAGGCCCTCGAAAACATCAAGGACCTCCCGGTGGGGGTAACCAAGGACCAGTATATAGAATACAAGATACACGAGACGCTGGTGGAAGGCGAGGGCTTCGACCTGATGACCATGGGCCGCCCCGAGGGGCCCGGGTGTTACTGTTACGCCAATCACCTCATCCGGAAATACTCCGAACGGATCGGTCTCGGGTATCCCTATGTAGTGATGGACAACGAGGCGGGGCTCGAACACCTGAGCAGGAGGACGACCAACGATGTGGACCATCTTCTGGTCACCTCCGACCCTACGCAGCGGGGCCTGCGCACGGTCAAGCGGATACTGGATATCTGCGAGGAGCTGAAGCTTCAGATCAAGCACCGGGGATTGATCTTGAACCGTGTGCCCGGTGACGGTCAGGGCGGGGCGGCCTGGCCCGGCCTGGGCGAGCTTGCCGGCACGATAGCGGGGCTCGGTGTCGAACTGCTCGGCTCCATCCCCAATGATCCGCTGGTGGAGGAGTTCGACCGGCAGGGAAGGCCCTTGATCGATCTCCCCCTGGATTGTGCCGCGTACAGGGCGGTTGACCGGATCATGGGCCCGCTGGGAATCTAATGCGTATAGAAAGTGAAGGGAGGAACTATGCTCATCATTGGTGAAAGGATCAATGTGAGGACGAAGGTCCTTGGTGAGGCAATGCGGAACAGGGATTTCGGTCCCATCAAGGAGATGGCCCTCAAACAGGTCCAGGCGGGGGCGCACACCCTCGACATAAACATCGGGCCTGCCCGCAAGGACGGCCCGGAACTCATGGAATGGATGGTTACCAACCTGCAGAAGGTGGTGGATTGTCCCCTCTGCCTGGATACCACCAATCCGGATGCCATGGAGGCGGGGTTGAAGGTGCACAAGGGGCAGGCGATCATCAACTCGACCTCTGCCGAGCCCGAGAGGCTGGCGGCCTTTATGCCCCTGGCAGCCAGGTACGATGCCCAGATCATCGCCCTGACCCTGGCAAAGGGAGGGCTCCCCCGGGACGCGGCGGAACGGTGTGCGCTCGCTGCGGAGATCATGTCCGCGGCAGCCGAACACGGGGTGCCTTTCGAAAACATCTATCTCGATCCCATCGTGGTGCCGATCAACGGGCAGCAGGAGCAGATACCCGAGATCCTCGAATCGGTGAAGATGTTCAAGGAACTGAACGACCCGCCAATGAAGAGCGTGGTTGGCCTGAGCAATGTATCGAACAGTTGCCCTGAGGAGTTGCGCCCTCTCCTGAACCATACCTTTGCCACCATGCTCATCACGGTCGGGCTCGATGCCGCCATCATCGACCCCCTGGACCGGGAGATGATCAAGGCGGTAAAGACCACCGATTCCCTGCTTAACCGGACCCTTTATTGTCATTCCTATTTGGATACTTGAGAGTGGAGGACACGACCATGGCATTTGTGGTACCGAAAGAGACATATAACGGAAGGATCAACCAGGTGACCGTAGGTCGGGACGGCACAACGGTACAGATGGGAGGGGCTGAGGTGCTTCCATTCCTCGCGTTCGAAGGGAAGGTGAGCCCTTCCGTCCCTATCGCCCTTGAAATAATGGATATCGTTCCGGATGACTGGCCTGCTGAGCTGATGGGATTGTACAAAGGGGTAATCGAGGACCCTGCGAAGTGGGCGCGTTTCTGCCAGGATGAGTTCAAACCGGACATGATCTGCCTGCGCCTCCTCGGCACCCATCCCGACCGGGGCGACCGGACCCCGGAAGAGGCCAGAAAGACCGTGGAGGCGGTGCTGGGGGCCATCGACATCCCCCTGATGGTGTTTGGAAGCAACAGTGTGGAGAAGGATGCGGAGGTCGTCAAGGTGTGCGCCGAACCCCTTGCAAACACCGGTTCGGTTATCGGCAAGGCCCAGGAGAAAAACTACAAGGTCTTCGCAGCGGTGGCGAACTCCTTCCAGTTGAAACTGGTCGCACTCTCCGATCTGGACATCAATCTCTCCAAGCAGCTCAATATCCTCCTGACCCAGGCGGGCTTCGACGCCTCGAACATCATCATCGATGCGATGCCGAGCACGCTCGGATACGGGCTGGAATATACCTACTCGGTAATGGAGCGTATCCGCCTGGCATCGCTGCAGCAGAATGACACCATGATGCAGATGCCCATGATCGCCGATGTGGGCGAGGTCACCTGGAAGGTCAAGGAGACACGGGCATCCCTGGAGGAGCAGCCTGCGTGGGGAGACCCCGGAAGAAGGGGGGTCATATGGGAGACCACCACCGCCCTGGCATTCCTGATGGCTGGGGGTGACCTGGTGGTGGTGCGCCACCCGAGGACACTGAAGACCCTGAAAAACGCCCTTGCCGATCTTGCTTGAATGGACGGCAATAAGCGTGTGATGGATGAATGCGTGCGGGTGACCTCGGCCGGGATACACTCCACATGATTCGTATCCCCGCGGGTGAGGCCCCATAATCGAGAAGGAGACAAACGATGGCGTTAACCGGCATTCAGATATTTAAATACCTACCGAAAACGAATTGCGGTGAGTGCAAGTTCCCCACCTGCCTGGCCTTTGCCATGCGTCTTGCCGCCGGTCAGGCACGGCTCTCGGACTGTCCCTATGTATCGGACGAGGCAAAGAAGGTCCTCAGCGAGGCGTCGGCACCCCCCGTCCGGCTCGTCAAGCTGGGTGAGGGGGATGCCACGGTTGAACTCGGAGACGAGACCGTGCTGTTCAGGCACGAAAAGCGTTTCAACCATCCCACCTGCCTGGCGTTGAATATCCCCGACACCGCCCCCCCCGCAGACATCGACAGCAAGGTGGCGCAGGTGGAGTCATCGGCCATGGAGCGGGTGGGGCAGACCCTCAAGGTGAATATGATCTGCATCTCCTGCGCATCAGGGTCGGCGGAGACCTTTGCCAAGGCGGTTTCCCAGGTGGCAGGTAAGACCAGCCGCCCCCTCATCCTCGCCTGCACGGACCCCGCGATCATGGGCAAGGCACTGGAGGCATGCGGTGCACGCAAGCCCCTCCTGTATGCGGCAACGGCTGAAAACATGGATGCCATGGCCTCCCTTGCAAAATCCAAGGGATGTCCTCTTGCGGTAAAGGCCGAGGGGCCGGATGCCCTTGCGGACCTTGCAGAGAAGGTCGCCGCCGCCGGCGTGGAGGATATCGTGCTCGATCCCGGCCATAGGAAGGCAGGGGCAATGCTCCAGGACATGACCCAGGTCCGAAGGGCTGCCATCAAGAAGAAGTTCAAGCCGCTGGGGTACCCCTCCATCGCCTTCCCCGGCGAGAATACGAATGACCCTGACCTGGAGGTGGCACGGGCCGCCGTCGGCATCATGAAGTACGCGTCGATCGTGGTGTTGAACAGCATCCCCGGAGAGGTGCTTCTCCCCCTGTATACCCTGAGGCAGAACATCTTTACCGATCCGCAGCAACCCATGCAGGTGGAGGAGAAGCTCTACAAGATCGGCGAACCCACCAAGGAATCACCCCTCCTTATCACCACCAACTTCTCCCTCACTTACTTTATCGTGCAGGGTGAGATCGAAAACAGCAAGGTGCCGAGCTGGCTGCTGGTTGCCGACTGCGAGGGCATGTCCGTGCTCACCGCATGGGCGGCGGACAAGTTCAATGCGCCCAAGGTCGCGAAACTGGTGAAGACGAGCGGCATCGAGGATATGCTGGGCCATCGGAATCTGGTTATCCCCGGGTATGTGGCCATTCTCTCCGGTGAGATCGAAGAGGAACTCCCGGGCTGGACGATCAAGGTGGGGCCCCGGGAGGCGGCCAACATTCCAAAGTTCCTGAGGGAGATATAGAATGTCCTCCCTTCAGGCGATCCTTGAAGAGGCCAGGAACAAGCCGGGGACCCTCATCCCGGTCCTTCAGAGGGCACAGGAGGCGCTGGGATATCTCTCCCCGGAGACCCTCCGGGACATCGCCCGGGGGCTGGATATCCCCATGAGCGACATATACGGGGTGGTCACCTTCTATGCCCAGTTTCGGCTCAAGCCAAGCGGCAAAAATATTGTCAAGGTGTGTCACGGCACCGCCTGCCACGTGGGCGGCAGCGAGAGGCTTTCGGAGGCATTGGAGGACGAGCTGAAGATCAGGCACGGGGAGACCACCCCGGACGGCAAGTTCACCCTGGAGCGGGTGGCATGCCTGGGCTGCTGCAGCCTGGCCCCCTGCATCATGATCAACGGTGAAACCTATGGACGTCTGAGCCCGGAGAAGGCCAGACAGATTGTCAGAGGCATATGAGTACGTCACGGATACAGGGTATACGCATCGGACTCGGCTCCTGCGGCATTGCAGCAGGGGGCCAGAAGGTCCATGACGCATTGCAGGAACTGCTGGCGCGGAAGGGGATTCCCCTCCGTATCGGAAAAACCGGGTGCAACGGCATGTGTTTCAACGAGGTGCTGGTGGAGTTGGACGACCCGGACCACGGCAGGATCATCTACGGCCAGGTTACCCCCGAGATGCTCGAACGGCTGGTGGACGAGCACATCGATAAGGGAAGGGTGATTCCCGAGTGGGTGACATTCGCCGAGGCCATCGATGCGGAGCACAACGATTTTATCGGCTCGCAGCAGCGCATTGTATTGAGCCGCTGCGGCCTCATCGATCCGGAGTCCATCGAGGATGCCATGGGCCACGGCGCCTACCAGGCGCTTGACAAGGCGCTCACCCGGATGACCAGGGAAAAGGTCGTCGAGGAGATCAAGGCATCCGGTCTCAGGGGGAGGGGGGGCGGAGGGTTTCCCACCGGATTGAAGTGGGAGTACACCGCAAAGAGCCCTGGTACGGACAAGTACATGATCTGTAATGCCGATGAGGGGGACCCCGGTGCATTCATGGATCGCAGCGTGCTGGAGAGCGACCCTCACAGCGTGCTGGAGGGGATCACCATCGCCGGATACGCCATCGGCGCCACTCACGGGTATATCTACTGCAGGGCGGAATATCCCCTCGCCATCAAACACCTCAAGGAGGCCATAGCCCAGTCCACGGACAAGGGATTCCTGGGTGATCGGATCATGGGCACCGATTTCTCCTTCCATATCACCATCAAGGAGGGGGCAGGCGCCTTCGTGTGCGGTGAGGAGACGGCGCTCATTGCCTCGATCGAGGGAAAGCGGGGAATGCCACGCTACCGCCCGCCGTTTCCGGCCCAGTCAGGCCTGTGGGGAAAACCTACCTGCATCAACAACGTGGAGACCCTCGCGGCCGTCTCCTGGATCATCAGAAACGGTGCACAGGAATACGCTGCACTGGGCACCGAAAAGAGCAAGGGGACGAAGGTATTTGCCCTTGCAGGCCGTATCAAGCGGGGCGGATTGATCGAGGTCCCCATGGGCATGACCATACGGGAGGTGATCACCAGGGTGGGGGGAGGAAGCTCCTCCGGCAGGCGCATCAAGGCGGTGCAGCTCGGAGGGCCGTCCGGGGGATGCATCCCCGAGAGGCTCTTCGACACCCCCATCGACTATGAGTCCGTGACCCGGACGGGCGCCATCATGGGCTCCGGCGGGATGGTGGTGATGGACGAGGAGAGCTGCATGGTGGATGTGGCCCGCTTCTTCCTGAGCTTTACCCAGCTCGAGTCCTGCGGCAAGTGCACCTTCTGCCGCATCGGCACCCTCCGCATGCTCGAGATACTGGAGCGGATCACCAAGGGTGAGGGAAGGGAGGAGGACCTCACAACACTCGATGACCTCGCATACAAGATCAAGGACTCCGCCCTGTGCGGTCTCGGTCAGACCGCGCCCAATCCGGTCCTCACCACAATCAAGTACTTCCGCGATGAATACGAGGCGCACATCCGTGACCGGCGATGCCCTGCGGGCGTGTGCAAGTCACTTATCACCTTCAGGATTCTCGATGATGCCTGCGTCGGGTGCGGCCGGTGTATCAAGCTCTGTCCAGCGGGCGCCATTTCAGGCACGAAGAAGGCGCCCCATACCATTGATGTCAACCTGTGCATAAAGTGCGGTGCATGTTTCGACGGATGCAAATTTGAGGCGATTGTAAAGGAATGAAAACGGTCAGATTGAAGATAGACAACCAAAATATCGAGGCCCCGGAGGGCCGGACCATCTTTCAGGCGGCACGGGCACACGGGATCGACATCCCCCACCTGTGCTTTGATCCCCGGCTGGATCCCTTCACCTCCTGCTGGCTGTGCACCGTGGAGGTGAAAGGGTTTCCGCGGCTTGTACCCTCCTGCACCGCCAAGGTGGCGGAGGGCATGGAGGTGTTCACCCGCAGCGAACGGGTGAAGAGCGCGCGGAAGACCTGCCTGGACCTGCTGCTTTCGGACCATTACGGGGACTGCATTGCACCCTGCCAGCAGGCCTGCCCCGACCATATCGACATCCAGGGATACCTTGCCTTGATCGCCCTGGGACGGCACCGGGAGGCGCTCGAGCTGATCAGGGAGGTAAATCCCCTGCCCCTGTGCGTGGGCAGGGTATGCCCCCGGTTCTGCGAGAAGGAGTGCCGCAGGAACCTTGTGGATGAGCCGGTGGGGATCAATTTCCTGAAGCGGTTTGCCAGTGAGCATGGGTATGAAGGGATCGACCCCTCGTCATCGGTCGCTCCTGACACCGGTTCTCGGGTGGCGATCATCGGCGCCGGTCCTGCGGGGCTTACCGCCGCCCATTTTCTCAGGCTGCAGGGCCATCGGGTTACCATATTCGAGGCGAATCCGAAACCGGGCGGCATGCTCCGCTACGGCATCCCCGAATACCGTCTGCCCAAACAGGAGATGGACAGGGAACTCGACCTCATCCTCGATATGGGGGTGGAGATCGAATACGGCGTCAGGCTGGGAAGGGACATGGATATCCAGGCGCTTCATGCGAAGGGTTTCAATGCCATCCTCCTTGCCATCGGTGCATGGGCGGAGCGTAAGCTCGGGTGCGAGGGTGAGGCCCTGGCCGGGGTGGAATCGGGCATCGGGTTCCTCTACCGGATTGCCTCGGGCGAAAAGGTCCGCGTTGGGAAGAGTGTGAGCGTTATCGGCGGAGGGAACACCGCGATCGACGCAGCCCGCAGTTGTCTCAGGCTGGGCGCCCGGGAGGTGCACCTCATCTATCGGCGATCCAGGGAGGAGATGCCCGCGAACGAGGAGGAGATCAAGGAGGCGGAGCACGAAGGGGTGCGGATCCATTTCCTGTCCGCCCCGGTCCAGGTTGCCGGGAGCGAAGGGAAGGTCTGTTCGGCGTGCTGCATACGCATGGAGCTCGGCGAGCCGGACGCGAGCGGACGACGGCGTCCGGTGCCGGTGAAGGGCTCCGAATACGCATTCGAGACCGACATGGTCATCGCCGCCATCGGCCAGTTCATGGGGGATCAGGATACCCTGAAAGATATGGGGATTGAGCTTACCCGCCGGGGAACCGTGGCGATCAACGAAAAGACTGCGGAAACCTCTCTCCCCGGGGTATTTGCAGCGGGGGATTGCGTGCTCGGTCCGGCCACCGTCATCGAGGCCATTGCAGGGGGACGGCGAGCCGCTGCCGCCATCGACGGCTATCTGCGGAAGGCCTCGGCAATGGTTGAAGAACGCGTGCCATACAATCATTCCAAGGGAGACCTCAAAACCATTGACCGCGCACCGTTTGAGGACTATGAGAAGATCCCCAGGGCAATAATGCCCTCACTTTCAGCCCAGGAGCGGCTGAAGGGATTCGAGGAGGTCGAGCGCGGCATCACCGAAGAGATGGCCCTACAAGAGGCGGGCCGGTGCCTGAGCTGCGGGTGCGAGGCGGTATTCGATTGCAAGCTCAGGGAATATGCCACCGAATACGGCCTTGCCCGTCCTGAGGTCATGAAGGGCCGGTACAATCGCTACCGGGAGCGGGAGGAGCATCCCCTCATCGTCAGGGACCGGAACAAGTGCATCCGGTGCGGGTTGTGCGTAAGGATGTGCGCGGAGGTGGAGGGCGCCTCCGCATATGGGTTCGTGAACCGGGGATTTCAGACCATCGTCGACCAGCCGTTCGATCTTCCCCTGCACGAGAGCTCGTGCGACTCCTGCGGCCTCTGCCTGTCCACGTGTCCGACCGGCGCCCTGGAGTATCGTCCCCGGCTTCCCAAACCAGGCCCCTGGTTGCCCAGGGAGACGGAGACGATTTGCACCCTGTGCGGCATGGGGTGCGAGGTAGTGGTGAAGACACGGGCAGGGCATTGCCTGGAGGTGTCGCCGCGACCCAACGGGGGCATCAATCAAGGGAAGCTCTGCTGGCGGGGCACCTTCGGCGGGGAGATGATCCACTCACCGCTGCGGCAGCGGGATCCGTTCAGATGGCGGAATGGCCGCAAGACCCCCTTGGACTGGGATGAGGCGATTGCATCTGCCGGTGCCTCCCTGAAGGAGAAGGCATCGGCAGGGGCCCTTGCCGTCATTGCCTCCCCGAGGCTGACCCTGGAGGAATTTGTCCTGATCCGCCATCTGGCCGCAGCGGGTGGTATCGGTGAAGTGTATATGCCCGGCGTAAGCGGGAAAAGGGTTGGCCTGCTGTCGCACGGAAGGGGCGCCGACTACCGGATGGCGCAGGAGAGTGATTTCATCCTTTGCCTGGGTTCCCGGATCGTGCAGGACTTTCCCGTTGCCTCATACATGATCAAGGATGCCGTACGGCACGGGGCCGAACTGGGAATCATCGGCACGGAATCGAGAAGGCTCTCGGATCGGGCTGCCGTATGGCTGGATGCTGACCGGGATACGCTCGGCACCCTCCTTTCACTTCTCAGTGCATGCGCGGTTGAGGAGGGACTCATCCGAACGGCGCACAACAAAGGGGGCAGGAAGCCTCCCTCCCTTGGCGCCAAGGACCGGGATATGCTGGATCGATCGGTACGCAGGGGTACGACAGCGGGATTGATCCGGAATCTTCTGGATGCACGGCAGCCGGTGGTGGTGGTGAACTCCTCGATTGTATCCGCAGCGCAGCTTGCCTGGCTTTTTGAAGGGATCTGGGGAAATCTGCGTTTTCTCCCCCTCTCCCTTTTCGGCGGTGATGCGAAGGATGTACAATCCCCCCCCATGGAGGGTTTGGAGAAATCCATAAGAGATGGTATAATGACCGGGCTTTTGGCCTTTGGGCACTGGAAGGGGCTTGAGCGGATCAAACAGGCCTTTCCGGGGCTGATGATCGTACAATCAGCGGTATTCGGGGGAAGGAACGGGTATCAGCCCGATTTTTTTCTTCCTGCGAGCCTGCCGTTTGAATCATCGGGAAGCTTTATCAATGCCGAGGGCCGCATGCAGAAACTCACGCCGGTTGGTTCCTCGCCCTCGGGAATGGAAAACGGGGCGCTGATTATCAGGCTGGCCGATGCCATGGGCGTCTCTTTGCCGTACACAAGGATCAAGGATGCCGCTCAGGCGTTGAGCGAGTCACCGGATATTCCCTCCAGGGAAGTATCGGACGAGTGCATGTCGCTGGAAGTCGAGTCCGCCACGCGCACGCCCTCCGGGTGGGATACGGATGAGATCGAGGATTTTTTACAAACCGAGATAGGCGCGCGTATATTCAGAAAGGGGTAACCGCACAAGGCATCCCCTTTGTTGCATGGTATCGTGCACACACAGCGAAAGGAATACGAAGACCGTATGAAACAACCAAAAGAAAGTGCCCTGTCTTTCAATACAAGGAGGTTTCGAGGAGGAATTCATGGATAAGAAGAGCATTGATGCTGCCAGTTGTTCTATGATAGTCAAGGCCGCCGAACAAAGGGTGGAAACGGCGTGGACACGGCTGGATGAACAGTCCCCCCCGTGCGGTTTCGGGGAACTCGGCATCTGCTGCCGGAACTGTTTTATGGGACCCTGCCGGATAGATCCGTTTGGTGAAGGCGCCCAGCGGGGTGTGTGCGGGGCGACCGCAGAGACCATTGTTGCGCGCAATTTCATACGCATGATCGCCGCCGGTGCAGCGGCCCACTCCGATCATGGCCGGGGCGTGGCCCAGACATTCCTGGCCACCGCGCGCGGCGAGATCCCCGGCTACGAGATCAAGGACGTCAGGAAGCTGATGGCCCTTGCGCAGGAGCTTGGGGTACAGACGGAGGGGAAGAACAAGAACCAGATCGCCGAGGAGGTCGGGAAGATATGCCTGGGAGAGTTCGGCAGGCAGGAGGGATCCCTGCCCTTCTTGCGGAGGGCGCCCAAGGCCAGGCAGGAACTCTGGAAGAGCCTGGGGATCGCCCCCCGGGGCATCGACCGGGAGATCGTGGAGATCATGCATCGCACCCACATGGGTGTTGACCAGGAGTACCGGAACCTGATGCGGCAGGGGAGCCGAGCGGCCCTCGGCGACGGCTGGGGAGGGTCCATGATCGCCACCGAACTGCAGGACGTCATGTTCGGCACCCCGATCCCGGTCAGGGCGAAGATGAACCTGGGAGTGCTGAAAAAGGACGAGGTCAACGTCATCGTCCATGGGCACGAACCCCTCCTTTCCGAGATGATCGTAAAGGTCGCCCAGGACAAGGAGATGGTGAAGAAGGCAAAGGAGAAGGGCGCCAAGGGGATCAACATCGCCGGGATCTGCTGCACCGCCAATGAAATCCTGCTGCGGCACGGCATTCCCGTTGCAGGCAATTTTCTCCAGCAGGAGCTCGCCATCATGACCGGAGCGGTGGATGCCATGATCGTGGATATCCAGTGCATCATGCAGTCCCTTCCCGAGGTGGCGCAATGTTTCCACACCAAGGTCATCACCACCACGGAAAAGGCCCGGATGCCCGGTGCGATCCACCTCGAATTCAACGAGCACGATCCCATCAACACGGCCAAGGAGATCGTCAACGTGGCCATCGAGAACTACCCGAACCGCGGCGAGGTCAATATCCCCAAGGAGACCATGGACGTGGTGGTGGGATTCAGCCACGAGACCATCAACTACATGCTGGGCGGCATGTTCCGTTCCTCGTACCGGCCGCTGAACGACGCCATCATCGACGGCAGGATCCTGGGGGTGGCGGGCGTGGTGGGGTGCAACAATCCCAAGTCATGCCATGACGATATTCACATAACGGTGGTGAAGGAGCTTATCAAAAACAACGTGCTGGTGGTTCAGACCGGCTGCAGCGCCATTGCCTGCGGCAAGGAAGGGCTCTTGACGCCTGAGGCCATTGAGTATGCGGGCCCCGGACTGCGTGAGGTATGCGAGGCGGTGGGAATGCCCCCCGTGCTGCACAGCGGGTCCTGCGTGGACAACAGCCGTATCCTGGTGGCCGCCTGCCACATGGTTGCCGAGGGGGGACTGGGAAAGGACATCAGCGATCTTCCCGTTGCCGGCGCCGCACCCGAGTGGATGAGCGAGAAGGCCATATCCATCGGCCACTACTTCGTGGCAAGCGGCGTCTTCACGGTATTCGGCGTGGGGCTTCCGGTCATGGGAAGCAGGGAATTCAGCGATTACCTCTTCAATGAATTGGGAAAGGAACTGGGGGGCAATTGGGCGGTTGAAACGGACCCGTACAAGATGGCCCAACTGATGATCGATCACATCAACAAGAAGAGAGAAGCCCTTGGGATCCAGCAAAAGCGGGAGAGGGTCTTGTATGACATGGCTATGAGGAGGGAACTGGAAAAATGTCAAAAATAATTGCCAGTGCCGCCATCAGGGGCGCGCATACGATTGCCGGGCGGGCGGAAAAGGCCCTTGCGGGGGCCGTCAAGGAGTTCGGTACGGACAAGAAGGTGGAATTCCCCAATACCGGGTATTACCTGCCCATTATCTACGGCATTCTTGGGATCAAGGTGGAGAAGCTGGGGGATATGGAACAGGTGATGGAGCGTATCAAGGGGCTTCTTCCGCCGATACCGTCCGAATCCCTGTGGCTTCCCTACCTGGGCCATACTTTGGACGCGGGAATGGCCACCCTGTTCGCCGATGAGATCATCGAGAGCATCAAGTACCTCCACAATCCCGTACCTTACTCCATCACGGAAAACTGTCCCGAAGAGGGTCCCCTATGGCTGGGTGCCGCGGATGACATCATCATGCGCAAACGCGGCATCGAATTCGTGGACGGGTCTGCCCCGGGGTTTGCCGCATGCGTAGGCGCTGCGCCCACCAACGAGATTGCGGTGAAGATCGCACGAGAACTCCAGGAGAAGAACCTGTACGTGTTCATGGCCGGAGAGACGGATGGAAGGAATATGGCGGAACAGTTGCGGGAAGAGGGCGTGCAGATGGGGTGGGAGACCAGGCTGGTGCCCTTCGGCAAGGACATCACGGCGGCCGTGTTCGCCATTGGGTTCGCCACCAGGGCGGCGATGTCCTTTGGCGGGGCCAAGGGAGGAGATTTCAGGAAGATCCTGCACTACAACAAGGACCGTATATTCGCCTTTGTCCTTGCCCTGGGCGAGGTGGACGACGAGAAGTATGCCCAGGCCGCAGGGGCCATCAACTATGGGTTTCCGACCATCGCCGACACCCCGATCCCGGAAATCCTCCCCACCGGCGTATGTACCTACGAGCACGTGGTCTCAAACATCCCTCACGACCAGATGGTCGCACGGGCCATCCAGGTGCGGGGGCTCAAGATCACCATCGCCAAGGTGCCTGTTCCCGTGGCATACGGCCCTGCCTTCGAGGGGGAACGGGTCCGCAAGGAAGACACCTACGTGGAGATGGGAGGCACGAAGACCCCTGCCTTCGAGTACCTGCGCATGAAGGAAATGGATGAGGTGGAGGACGGAAAGATCGAGGTGGTCGGCCCTGAGATCGACGACGTGAAGGAGGGGTCTCAACTACCCCTTGGCGTAGTGGTGGATGTGGCGGGCAGGAAGATGCAGCAGGACTTCGAGCCCATCCTGGAGCGGCAGATTCACAAGCTCTTCAACGAGGCCCAGGGGGTGTTCCACATGGGACAGCGGGACATCGTCTGGGTGAGGATCAGCAAGGAGGCCCACAAGAAGGGGTTCAAGCTGCACCACATCGGGTCCTTCATCCACGCCAAGCTGCACAACGACTACGCAGCGATACTCGACAAGGTGCAGGTCACCGTCTACACCAATGAGGAGGATGTGCTCAGGCTCAAGGACGAGGCGAAAAAGACGTATCATTTCAGGGATGACCGAATCAGCGCCATGACGGATGAAACCACCGATACCTATTATTCCTGCACCCTGTGTCAATCCTTCGCCCCCAATCATGTGTGCGTGATCACCCCGGAACGAAGCGGCCTGTGCGGCGCCTACAACTGGTTGGACGGAAAGGCCGCCCATCAGATCGATCCCACCGGGCCCAACCAGCCCATCAAGAGAGGGGATACCATCGACAGCGAAAAGGGGCAGTGGAAGGGGGTGAATGAATTCCTCCTTACCGCATCCCGGGGCAACCTGGAACGATTCAATGCTTACAGTATCATGGAGGATCCCATGACCTCCTGCGGGTGCTTCGAGTGCATCTCCGGCGTCCTCCCGGTGGCAAATGCGATCATGACGGTCAACAGGGAGTTCGCCGGCATGACCCCGGTGGGGATGAAGTTCTCCACCCTGGCTGGATCGGTGGGAGGAGGCCTGCAGACCCCCGGTTTCGTAGGACATAGCAAACACTACATCGGGAGCAAGAAATTCATATCCTCCGAAGGCGGGCTGCTCAGGATCGCCTGGATGCCGAAGATGCTGAAGGAGGAGATCAAACCGATCCTGGAGAGAAGGGGCAAGGAATTGGCTATCGACTTTTTTACGGTGATTGCCGACGAGGACATCGCCACCACCGAGGAAGAGGTCATGGAGTACATGCAAAAGGTCAACCATCCGGCCCTCAACCTGCCGCCGCTCATGTAGCGGGTACCCGGGAGGGACAGTGCACGTCATGCGCATGGCGCCATGGTAACGAGGCAGGCCCCAGGAATGTCTGCCCTCACCCTATCGAGGATGCGGCATGAACAAGGAATCGACTGATCAGACGGGGGATACCAAGCGAAAGTGCGGGTGTTTTCCCCTGCTTCCTCGTATCATACTCGATCCCGACGACCCCCAACACCAGCAGTTGAGGGAACTGGTTGAACGCTATCGGGGGAAGGAGGGGGCCTCCATTCCCATCCTCCAGGGGGTCCAGGAAATCTTCGGATATGTGCCGGAGATGCCGGTTTCGTATATCTCTCAGGAGTTGGGCATTCCGTCGGCGACCATCTACGGGGTGGTTACCTTTTATGCCCAGTTCCATACCGAACCACGGGGGAGATATGTCATCCGCGCGTGCAGGGGAACCGCCTGCCACGTAAAGGGTGGAAAGGCCGTGTTGAAGGCCATCCAGGACAAACTGGGTCTCTGTGACGGGGAGACCTCGCCGGATCTCAAATTCACCCTGGAGACGGTTGCCTGCCTCGGTGCCTGCGCATTGGCACCCGTTGTGATGATCAATCATAACTATTACGGGAAGCAAAATCCTCAGAAGATCCTGCGTATCCTGGAACAGTACGAGGACGAGGGGTAGGGTATCATCCCGCTCGATGTAACGTATTAATATATTGATGGAGAGAGGGAAGGGCGGCATAGTAGCTTCGCCCTGGCAAGGTTGGGTGGCAAAGTCGCGGGCCGTCTTGGTGGCCGGATGGGCAGCATAGAGGCTTCGCTTCGCTTCGCCCTGGCAAGCTTGGTTAGAGGCTCCGCTTCGCGAAGCTTGGCTGGTGCAGTCGCGGGCCGTCTTGGTGGCCGGATGGGCAGCATAGAGGCTTCGCTTCGCTTCGCCCTGGCAAGCTTGGGTGATGGATCACCCTTTGCTCACGATATAGAACAAGACATGGGCATAGAATGACACGGATCACCTCACGAAAGGAATTTGACGCCTTCACCAAGAAGCTGAAGGGGCGCCAGGACCCCAAAAAAAGGGTCGTCTCGGTCTGCGGGACCGGATGCAGCGCAGTGGGAAGTTTGGAGGTCATTGATGCCCTTAGAAACGAGGTGGCGAAACGCGGCCTCGCCGATGCGGTGGAGGTCAGAAAGACCGGATGCCACGGCTTTTGCGAAAGGGGTCCCATTGTCACCATCCTGCCTGAGGACTACTTCTACAATAAGGTCACTGTTGAGGACGTGCCCGAGATCATAGAAAAAACCATCCGGAATGGCGAGCTTGTGGAGCGGCTCCTCTATCTGGATCCTCAGACAGGCAAGCGGTGCGCCCATACCAACGACGTCCCCTTTTATGCCGGGCAGATGAGGAAGGTATTCAAGCACAACGGCAGTATCGATCCCACGGACATAGAGGCGTATATCGCCGTTGACGGGTACCAGGGCCTGGTCAAGGCGCTTTTCGAGATGGAGCCGGGGGATGTCATCGAGGAGGTAAAGGATGCAGGGCTCCGGGGCCGGGGCGGGGGGGGATTCCTCACCGGACTGAAATGGGAATTCTGTAGAAAGGCCCATGGCGAGCCCAAGTATGTCATCTGCAATGCGGACGAGGGTGACCCGGGTGCATTCATGGACCGAAGCATCCTGGAGGGGAACCCCCATGCGGTCATCGAGGGGATGCTCATCGCTGCGTATGGGATCGGCAGTGAGCATGGCTATATCTATGTGCGGGCGGAGTATCCCCTCGCCATTCGCTACCTGCTGATTGCCGTCGAGCAGGCTGAATCCATAGGCCTGCTCGGGGAGCATATCCTGGGCACGGATTTCTCCTTTGACCTGAAAATAAAACAGGGGGCAGGGGCATTCGTGTGCGGCGAGGAGACCGCGCTGATCGCATCCATCGAGGGGAAAAGGGGGATGCCCCGCTCGCGCCCGCCGTTTCCCGCCCATCAAGGTGTATGGGGAAAACCGACCAATATCAACAATGTGGAGACCTTCGCCAATGTGCCCCTCATCATCCTTGAAGGGGCCAAGAGCTATGCCGAGGTCGGCACCGACAAGAGCAAGGGCACCAAGATATTCGCCCTGGCGGGGAAGATAAACAATACCGGGCTCGTGGAGGTCCCTCTCGGCACGAGCCTCAGGGACGTGATCTACACAATCGGGGGCGGTATTCCCAAGGGAAGGAAATTCAAGGCGGTGCAGCTTGGCGGGCCGTCGGGCGGGTGCATCCCCGCGCAGCACCTCGATACGCCCATCGACTACGATTCACTGCAGGACCTCGGCGCCATCATGGGGTCCGGCGGCATGATCGTCATGGATGAGAACACCTGCATGGTGGATATCGCCCGCTATTTCCTCGAATTCGTCCAGAGCGAGTCGTGCGGGAAGTGCATACCATGTCGTGTGGGCACCAAGAGGATGCTGGAGATCCTCATCAAGATCACCGAAGGACGCGGGCAGATGAGCGACCTCGACCTGCTCGAGGAACTCGCCGTCCACATCAAGAACACCGCCCTGTGCGGGCTGGGGCAGACCGCCCCCAACCCGGTGCTCTCCACGCTCCGCTATTTCCGTGACGAGTACGAGACCCACATTCTCTATCAGAAATGTCCCGCGGCATCCTGCGAGATGCTCTTTCTCTCCCCCTGCGAGCACGTATGCCCCCTGGGGACCGATGTGCCCAACTATGTGAATCTCATTGCGGAGGGACGGTTTTCCGAGGCGCTTGCGGTGGTGCGGGAGAAGAATCCCTTCCCCGGTGTGTGCGGGAGGGTCTGTAACCATCCCTGTCAGGTGAAATGCCGGCGGGGCGAGATCGACGACCCCATCGCCATCGCCGATCTCAAACGGGTGGCTGCAGACTACGGAGAGACGCAATCTGCGGTGCCCACCGCGAATATCCGATGGAAGAACGAGAGGGTGGCGGTGATCGGCGGTGGTCCTTCGGGCCTCACCGCGGCCTATTTTTTGGGGCAGTTGGGATTCAGGGTCACCCTGTTCGAGGCGATGCCCGTGCTCGGCGGGATGCTTGCCTGGGCCATCCCGGAATACCGCCTTCCCAAAAAGACCCTTGATCATGAGATACGGCTCATTCTCCCCTGGATCGCGGAGTTGAAGACCTCCACGAAGATCGGCAAGGATGTCCCCTTTGAATCGCTGTTGAGTGGCGACTTTCGGGCCCTCTATATCGCCGTCGGCGCACCGGTGGGCATTCCCCTCACCATCCCCGGGAGCGATCTGGACGGGGTATGGGACGGCCTCTCCTTTCTCACCCAGGTGAGCTTCGGCAAGAGGCCGGCGATTGGAGATCGCGTATGCGTGATCGGTGGGGGGAACGTGGCCACCGACGCGGCGCGGACCGCCCTCCGTCTGGGGGCCAGGGAGGTGACCATCTGCTACCGGAGGGAACGGGAGGACATGCCCGCATTGGATGAGGAGATTCTGGAGGCAGAGGAGGAAGGGGTCGCATTCCTCTTTCTCACCATCCCCCTGGAGATCAAGGGAACGAAGGGGAGAATGACCGGCCTGGTTTGCCAGAAGGCGGTTTTGGGTGAGACGGGTCCGGATGGCAGGAGAAGGCCGGTCCCCTCGCCGGGCACCGAGTACCTGCTTGCCTGCGATACGATCATCGGGGCGATCGGGCAGCGGCTGGATCTCGCCTTTCTGCCCGAGGCTATTCAGCGGGAGATATGCAGCGGGAACAGGATTGCCGCTGAAGTTACCAGCGGAAGGACCTGCAATCCGATGATATTCGCAGGAGGGGACGTGGTGACCGGCCCCAATACGGTCATCGATGCCATTGCCGCAGGCAGGAAGGCGGCCCTTGCCATAAGCGAATGCATATCGCCCCATTCGTCACGGCACCTGAGGGTCATATCGAACGAGCGCATACTGTATCATGAGGTGGAGGTCGACGAATCGATGGGCGATGCCCGGAGGGAGCCGATGCCGCACACGAGCGCACGGCAACGGATAAAGGGGTTCAGCGAGGTGAAGAAGGGCTACACCCCCCAGAAGGCGATTCGTGAGGCACGACGATGCCTCAAGTGCAATTTCGAAAAGATGATGGGATACGAGCGATGATCAGTCTGACCATAGATGGCAAGAGGGTTTATGCGGAACCGGGATCAACCATCCTTGATGCTGCGCGGGGCAATGAAATCCATATCCCAACCTTGTGCCAGTACCGCGATCTGACCCCCTTCGGAGGGTGCCGGATCTGCCTTGTGGAGGTCGAAGGGATACCGCGACTCCTTGCGTCGTGTGTCACCCCGGTGGTCGACAAGATGGTGGTGCACACGCAATCAGAGAGGATTTATGCGGCGCGAAGGATGAACCTGGAGCTGATCTTTTCCGCCCATTCCGGGGATTGCCTCACCTGCGAGCGCAGCGGCCAGTGCGAGCTGCAGGACCTGGCCTACGAATATAAACTCTCAGGGATACGGTTCGAAGGGGATAAGGTGTTTCCTGCGGTCGATGATAGCAACCCTTTCATCGAACGGGATCACAGCCGATGCATCCTCTGCGGCCGGTGCGTCAGGGTCTGCGACGAGGTTCAGGGGGTCAGGGCGATCGACTTTCAGGGGCGGGGATACGATGCGAAGATCGGGACCGCATTCAACCGGCCCCTCAACTGCGAGTTCTGCGGCCAGTGCATCGCGTCCTGCCCCACCGGCGCATTGATCCCGGCAATGTCGAGGTTCAAGGGACGGCAGGTGCAGACCGACAGGGTGCAGACCACCTGCCCTTACTGTGGGTGCGGGTGTCAGCTCACCTTGCACGTCAGGGAGGGCCGGATTGTGGGGGTAACCTCCCCCGAGGAAGGCGTCAACAGCGGGTATCTATGCTCGAAGGGGAGGTTCGGGTATGAATTCGTGCATGCCGACACACGGCTTCTCTCACCCAAGGCGAAAACCTACAAGGGATTCAAATCCATTGAATGGCGGCAGGCCTTGCGGGTGGTGAGCTCGAGACTCAAGGAGATCAAGGAACGGTACGGCCCGGATGCCATTGCCGGCCTGAGCTCCGCCAAATGCACCAATGAGGAGAATTACCTCTTCCAGAAGTTCATGCGCGCGGTGATCGGCACCAATAATGTGGATCACTGCGCCCGTCTCTGACACGCCCCCACGGTGGCCGGTCTGGTCGCCACACTGGGAAGCGGCGCAATGACCAATTCCATTGCGGATATTACGGAGGCGCGATCCATCCTGGTGATCGGCTCCAATACCACCGAGGCGCATCCCATCATCGCGCTCAAGATCAAGGAGGCGGTCAGGAGGCGGGGGGCCTCCCTTATCGTTGCGGACCCCCGGTCCATAGATCTCGCACGGTGGGCCACACTCCACATCAAACAGAGGCCCGGCACGGACATCGCCCTGCTCAACGGCTTCATGTACGTCATGCTGCACGAAGGGCTCCAGAATCGTGATTTCATCGCGGCACGGACCGAGGGGTTTGATGCGATCGAGAAGGTTGCTGAGCACTATCCCCCTGAAAAGGTGGAGGAGATCACCGGGGTGCCCAGGGAGGAGATCATCAAGGCGGCGCATCTTTTTGCTGCGGGAAGGCCCGGCGCGATATTTTACGCCATGGGGATCACCCAGCACATCACCGGCACCGACAATGTCAAGGCGGTGGCGGACCTGGCGCTTTTGACCGGAAACCTGGGAAAGCCGGGCAGCGGGGTCAATCCCCTCCGGGGGCAGAACAACGTGCAGGGGGCATGCGACGTGGGATGCCTGCCCAACGTGTTCCCCGGATATCAATCGGTGGAGGACCGGACGGTCAGGGAGCGGTTCGAAAAGGCGTGGAACGCGAGTCTGCCGGCCAAGGCGGGGCTTACCGTGCTCGAAATGATCGATGGGATCGAAAGGGGGACCATCAAGGCGATGTACATTATGGGGGAGAATCCCCTCCTTTCCGATCCGGATATCAGCCATGTGCGCGAGGCCCTGAAAAAACTCGAACTGCTCGTAGTGCAGGACATCTTCATCACGGAAACGGGCGAACAGGCGGATGTGGTGCTCCCCGGTGCCTCCTTTGCTGAGAAGGACGGCACCTTTACCAACACCGAGCGCCGGGTCCAGCGTATACGAAAGGCGTTCCCCCCACCCGGGGAAGGCCGGCCTGACTGGCGTATCATCCAGGACCTGTCAAACGAAATGGGGTACCGGATGCAGTATGCCCATCCCGGTGCAATCATGGATGAGATCGTCTCCCTGACCCCCATCTATGGGGGGATACGTTATGATCGGCTCGACGATAACGGCCTGCAGTGGCCCTGTCCCGACGTCGAGCATCCGGGGACCCCCATCCTCCACGTGGATCGCTTCCCGCGGGGAAGGGCCAGGTTCATCCCCGTGGAGTATGTTCCCCCTGCCGAGGTAACCGATACGGAATATCCCTTTATCCTGACCACCGGCAGGATGCTCTTCCATTTTCACACCGGGACCATGTCCCGTCAATCCAAAGGCCTGAACCAGGTTTGCCCTGCACCCTATATTGAAATAAATACGGAGGACGCACTGAACCTCTCCCTGCAGGCCGGCGATCGCGTCCGGGTGACGTCACGCAGGGGGTCCCTGGAACTGGAGGCGAAGGTCACGGAGAGGATCACCAGGGGGATGGTGTTCATCCCCTTTCATTTCAGGGAGGCGGCGGCAAACCTTTTGACCATCGGCAGTTATGATCCTGTCGCGAAGATACCGGAATACAAGGTATGTGCTGTTCGCATTGAGCCCATCAAGATGGGAGGAATACGATGATTGATGTCGATATCGTAAGAAATCTGCCCATTTTTTATGACCTCAATCCCGCGGAGATGGAGGAAGTGGCGCGCATCTGCGACCTCCAGGAGTACCAGCCGGGCGAGGTCATTATGCGTGAGGGCGAGCCGGGCGGGACCCTCTATGTCATAAACAAGGGGGATATCAGGATAACGAGAAAGGTCCACGGCCACGGGGAAGAGGATATGGTGCTGACCATTCTGAGGCAGAATGATTTCTTCGGAGAGCTTTCGCTGATGGACGGACGTGCGCGGTCCGCAACCGCCACGGCAATTAACACCACGGAACTGGTGATCCTCACCAAGGAGGCGTTCGACGCGCTTGCAGAGCGCAATCCCGCGTGCGGATACAAGTTCATGCGGAGGATCGCCCTGGTCATCGGGTCCCTTCTCAGGGACATGAACGAGAAGTTTTCGGGCATGCTCGACTACATGTGGCGATAAGTGTCAAATAACATCCCTTCCCTTTCATGTACCTTCCTTCGGATGAAGCCCCCTCCCCGGCGCGAGCCCGCTGCGGACAATGAGGCAGCGGAATGTCGCCCCTTTTCAGGAATAAAAAACCGGAGGGACCTGTAAGCGATCCCTCCGGCGTGCGTGTGCCTGTCTATAACGGATTAGAACAATCCCTTCACCTTGCCGGTTTTCACATCCACGTCGATCCGGCGGAAGGCCGGGTCGGAGGATGTTCCCGGCATCAGCTTGATGGCCCCCGCCACCGGCACCACGAATCCCGCTCCCTTGTACATCAGGATGTCGCGGATGGGGAGGGTCCATCCCTTGGGCCGGCCCTTGAGATTCGGGTCATGGGTAAGGCTCAGGTGGGTCTTCACCATACAGGTGCCCAGCTTCGAGATCTCCGGGCTTTTCTGTATCCTCTCCACCTTGGCCATGGCCTCGGGGGTATAGGTGACATCCGATGCGCCGTATACCTCGGTTGCAAGGAGCCTTATCCTTTCCTCGAGCGGCGTGTCCTGCTCGTAGAGGAACCTGAAGTGATTCTGCTCCTTGCATGCCTCGATCACCGCATCCGCCAGCTCGAGTGCCCCGGCGCCACCCTTGAGCCAATGCTCTGACAGGGCCACCCGCGCGCCTGTTGCCTCGGCTATGCGCCTGATGGCGGCGATCTCCGTCTTGGTATCGGTGTGGAAGGAGTTGATGCAGACCACCGGATTGATCCCTGCCTTTTTTACGGTCTCTATGTGGGCGATCAGGTTCTCACACCCCTTTTCAACGAGTCCCACGTTCTCTGAAATGTACTCATCATCGAGCGGCTTTCCGGGAGCCACCCTCGGTCCTCCGCCGTGCATCTTCAACGCCCTGACCGTGGCCACGATAACGGCGCAGTGAGGCGTGAGGCCGCTGAACCGGCACTTGAGGTTCCAGAACTTCTCGAACCCGATGTCGGCGCCGAAGCCGCTTTCGGTAATCAGATAGTCGGAGAGCTTCAACGCCACCTGGTCCGCGACGATGGAGGACTGGCCAATGGCGATATTGGCAAAGGGGCCGGCGTGCACCAGCACCGGCTGCCCTTCAAGGGATTGCATCAGGTTCGGATTCAGGGCCTGGACCATCCATGCGGTCATGGCCCCATCGACCTCCAGGTCGGCGGTGGTAATGGGATCTCCCTTCTTGTTGTAGGCAACCACGATCCTGCCCATGCGCTCCCGCATATCCTTCAGGCTGGTGGATACGGCGAGTATTGCCATGATCTCGGAACTCACCGAGATGGCAAAACCGGATTGCATCAGTACCCCGTCCATCTTCCCGCCGTGCCCGATAGTGATGTCCCGCAACGCCTGGGCGCAAAAATCCATGATCCAGCGCATCTCGATGTTTTTGGCATCGATATCCAGCCGCTTCAGGTTTCGCTTGGCGAGCTGCGCGTTGTCGTAGTTTTCCTCGTGCTGCATACGTGAGGTCAGCGCCACCATGGCGAGATTATGGGCGTTGGTCACCTTGTCAATATCCCCGGTCAGCCCGAGGGAAAAAGGGGTAAGGGGGATGCATTGCGCCAGGCCGCCCCCGGCTGCGCTTCCCTTGATGTTGAAGGTCGGTCCTCCCGACGGCTGGCGGATGGCGCCCATGACCCTTATCCCCTTTTTCCCGAGCCCCTGCACCAGCCCCATGGTGGTGGTGCTCTTCCCCTCGCCGAGCGGGGTCGGGGTGATGGCGGTTACATCGATGTATTTGCCGTTCGGCTTGTTTTGTAACCTTTTGAGTACGGCGGCGAAGTCCACCTTTCCCAGGTAATGCCCCATGGGGATGAGCTCTTCTTTTTCCAGGCCGAGTACGTCTGCAAGCTCAAACACAGTTTTCATTCTGCCTTCTGCTTCTTCCGCGATTTCCCAGTCCTTATGATTTCTCGGATCTAAAGGCATAGCATCCCTCCATTTTTAGAACGGTATTTTAATTAAAGAGCACAGCGTTTAGAAATTCTGTGTCAGACCCTGTAAACCCGGTCGCAAATCCTGCCCGACGATCGCACATTGGGCATGTCTATTTTCTAAAATAAAACTATAGTATCATAAATAAATAGCCCGAACAATGCCGGATTCGTTATCCTGATGTGCATGTATCTGTAATATGCTCATTTTTTTGGAAATTATAACGCATTTTTAGAATTACTGATACGTGCTCGATCCATTCGGGCAGGGAATGAATAAGGCTGCCCTATCTCGTAATTTTCGTCATTGCGCAGGGGGGACTGATGATTGGTGGCGGGGTAGGTGCGGAGGATGCCGCCTCCTGCATAAAGTATATGATATACCGAGGGATTTCCCGATGGGCACCACAGGCCCCCTGCCCCTCTGCATTATAGAAAATCCCTTGAAAATGAGGGACTTTCGGCGAGATTTATTTTTTCGATGGATAGAGAGAAAAATTGCATAAAATGTGCATTATGATATAATTTGCTCGAACAATTTTATTAACCCGGAGGTTGCGAGAGCATGAACACGACACAGACGGATATCGAATTTCTTGAATTCCTGAATAGTTGCGCCAATAAGGAAAAGGATGCCTGGGATACCTTTATCGGTAAGTACTCCAATCTTATATACAACTATATCATACGCACGCTCAAGAGGTACAATTATTTTTTTCAGAATGACGAGGTGGACGAAATCTTCAATCGAATCTTCCTCGCCCTTTTGGATAAAAAATGCCGTCGATTGAGAAATTTCCGCGGTCAGAATGAACGATCGTTCGGCGCCTACCTGAGGGAGATCAGCTTCCATATCTCCATAGATTTTCTCAGGGAACAGAAGAACTTCATAGAATTGGAGCAAATAGAATACTTCGTTTCAGACGATGATAAATATGAGGGTCTCGATCGCAGAGAGCTCAAAGAAATCATCGCATGTTTGAAAAATGAACTTCCTGAACGACATAGATACATCTTCAGGTTGATTTACGAGGAGGGGCACGAGTTGTCTCAGGTTGCCGAAATGCTTGATTTGAAGCTCAATGCAGTTCATCAGTTGAAATTCCGCATGATTAACAACCTTATTAAAATAGCAAAGAAAAAGAATTTATATTATGAGCTTAAAAAATTCATAAGTGAATGATAATGTGCTGCGTCTATACAGATGAAACGCTCATGAGCCGGATGAAACTGCGAATGTAGAATGTAGAATGTCGAATGTAGAAGTGAAACGCAGATGAGCCTTCGGCTCACAAGGAAGCATGAAAATCCTGGGGGATTTTCAGATGAAACGAGAAAGAACGACAGGGTTAGTGAAACATTTCATGACAAAAGAGGCGCATTATGTCGAAAGGTTCAGAAAGGAATTGGTTAGCAATGGGTCTTTATGAGGCCTGTTATATAAAGGTTTGTAAGGATTGCAGAGATTTTCAGGATTTTACAATCTTAACCGATGTGAGGAGATATGGTATGCAGTGTTCCTTCAAACGGAGGCATTGATACCCTATTCCTCGTGGAGAAACCCAATGAACAAGGAGCTTGAGAAGTTAGACGCCTTGATAGCCGGGGTCCAAAAAAGGAAGCCATCGCTCAGAACCCCCGCCCTTCCCGACCGCAACTGCATTCCTGAAGAAGTGCTCGAGGATTACCTTGACCATCGCTCACCACCCGAACAGAAGGAAGAGGTTGAGGCACACCTTGCCGATTGTTCCATATGCTTTGACAGGATGATGATCCTGAGGGCCATGCGCTCCGAGGAACAGGTTTCCCTCCCGCAGCGATTGTTGGACAGGGTACGAGATCTCGTTCCGGAAACCAGGCCGAATTGCCTGGAGCTGGTGCTCGGTTTCGCCATTGATACGATCCATATCATTCGACACACCGGTATCATGCTCTCTCCCGCGCTTATACTCGAACCGGTCAGGGGGGAAAATCAGACCGAGGTACGGGGAAAGACGGATTATGTCGAGGTCAGGAAGCCCTTCGGCAACATTACGGTCAATGTTCAGGTCGAGCGCGTGAACGGGTCGTATAAGCTGATGGTGAACACCCTCGATACCAAAAGCGATTCCGCACCTGTCAATATGAGATTGATCCTTTCTTCACTGAGCCGGGAATTGAATTCGGTTGACGATAGTGAGGCCGTCTTTTACATCAAGCTCAAGCAATATGTCATTAAAGTCATCCATGAAGGCCAAGAGATCGGGACGGTGAGCCTGGATTTACGGAAGGAAGAGTAACCCAGGGCTGATGCGGCGCAGTCTCGATATGATCGGCACGTTCCATCTCATGCAATGAAAAATGATAAAAAAGGACGAGTCTCTTATGAAACAGGTCGTCTATTTAGAAATTATACGAAAGGGGCCACACCTCGAGAGCAGTCTCTCAAAGGGTGAGCAAACCCTCACCCACTACGAGGAGTCCCCGGTATCACCCGATGAGTTGAGCAAGAGATGCAATGAACTCATGCATCTGTTGAATATGGTGTCCCGCAGGGGCGCCATCCCCACCTCCGTCATCGAAGAGATGCAGCAGATGGGGAGGGTCCTCTATAACGAGATATTTCCCCTTTCCATAAAGACGCAACTCTTTGACTGTCCCCCTTCCGACTTGGTATTGAGGATCGACAACACCCTGGTGCACGTGCCCTGGGAATTGCTGTTTGACGGAGAGCATTTCCTGTGCGAGAAGTTCAATATCGGCAGGATGGTCAAGACGCAGCAGATCGTGGACAAGCGGAGGGAGTCACGCCCCAGTTTTCCGCTCAGGATCCTCATCATCGCCGATCCCCGAAGCGACCTCAGGGCCTCCTATGAGGAGGGGAAGAGGATCCGCGACCAACTGCAGAGCGACACGGTCAAGGTCACCCTGGTCACCAGCGAGGTGAGCAGGGATTTTCTCAAGAAGCGGCTGTTCAACTATGATCTCATCCACTATGCAGGGCATGCCGACTACGATCTTGAAAGTCCCAGCAAGAGCGGATGGCTCCTGGAGGATGGAAAATTTGCCACCCTCGATATCAGAAAGATGGGAGGAAGTAATCCGCTGCCATGGATGGTGTTTTCCAATGCATGCCAGTCCGGTCAAACCGAGGAGTGGAGGGTTGACGAGGAAGGAGAGCAGAAGATCTATGGCCTGGCAAACGCCTTTCTCCTCTCAGGCGTGCAGCATTATATCGGAACCTTCTGGAAGGTGCTGGACGAGCCGAGTACGAATTTCGCCATGGAGTTCTATAACCACCTCATAGAGGGTGCCTCCATAGGGGAATCCATGCGCTCCGCCCGGCTGGCGCTTCGGGAAAGGTATGGCGAGGGGAATATCCTCTGGGCCAGTTACCTCCTGTATGGGGATCCGGGTGTGCGCTATTTCAAAAAGGAGGAGGAAGAGCAGGAGGGCATCCTGGCCGGTGCCGGGGCAAGCACGCCGTCTCCCCAAAGGATCCCGGAGACCTATATACAGAAAAACGGCCTGCGTACCCGTTCGGCTGCCAAGGGTGATAACGGGGCATACGGGTGGCGCTCAAAGAAAGGCGTGAGCGATGGTGCCGAACGCTCCCGAAGGGCCCTTTCGAAAAGGCTTTTTTGGGCTGCTGCAGGGATTTTCATAGGGCTTTTTCTCGTTTTCGGCGCTATTCAGTATACGATTCGCGCGAGAAATTCCCGGTCCGGAAACGTCATTTCATCGCCTGTACACGGGACTGAGGAATTGCAGAACCTGAAGGCCTTGGTTGAGGCAGGGATGGCGTCGGATGATCAGATGGCGGATTTTTTCCAGCGGTTGATGGAGAAATATCAGGGCGATGCCGCTCAACCGCAGAACGAACAGGATATGTGGACATCGAGGCCGGTTGCCCTGTTTTTTGTTGCCACGGAACCGGGCGGTGATGACAATGTCAGGAACAGTGCAACGGCAGAGAGCCTGGTGCACAGGCTGATGCAACGTCTGGGTCAGGATTCCCGTATCACCATTATCGAAAGGGAATACCTGTTGACGCTTCTCAAGGAATTGGACATCGGTTCCTCGCGCCTTGCCGATCCTGACCATACGCTTAAATTAGGGCAGATCATATCAGGGAACCTTTTCACCATATTCAGTATCGGCCGGATGGAGAATACCTGGCAGGCGAATGTCAGGATCATCGCAAGCGAGACATCAAAGGTCGAGGCCGCCCTGAGCGAGACCTGGACCGAATCGCGCGATCTGGATATGGTGGCAAAGGGATTGGCGGAGAAATTCCTCGCAGCGATAGGGGAGGCATTCCCCTTGCAGGGCAGGATAAAACATTTCTTCAGCGATCAAAAGGTTATGCTCAACATCGGGTACCGTCAGGGGGCGAAGGAGGGAATGAGACTGTCAGCGCTGAAGGATCGGAAGATTCTCAGTTCCCAGGGAGAGTCCCTCGCCACCGACCAGGTATCCGTTGCCTCTTTGAAGGTTACCGAGGTCAGGGAGGATTTCTCCTATGCCGAGGTTCTCAATCGCACGGACGATCTCGCCTCAGGGATGAAGGTCACCGTGCAAAGGATGCAACCGGTGCAATCGTCCGGATAGAATTATAAAATTTGGATAAACACATGACATGAAGGCACCATATAATGCAAAACGAGTTTCCCTTTCCATACTCCTATCGATCCTTTCGCTGTTAGTCCTCCACTGTGCTGTTCCGCCGGGCCCAGTCTTTCAGAAGGATGGTAAGCTTTACGGGAAAACAGAGGGACAGTGGGGGGGGCGATGGTGGAACTATTACCAGCGAGGCCTCTCCTATGCCCAGGGCGAATATTGGGAACACGCTATCAGGGACCTTCAGGAGGCAATCACGCGGAGATTTGAGGATCAGCGGAGGGCGAGGACCTATGGCCTCCACATCATGGATGACTATTTTCCCCATCGTGAACTCGGGATCGTATACTATCGACAGGGGAGATTCAACGAGGCGATAGCGGAGCTTGAGGCATCCATCGGTCAATTCGAATCGGCAAAGGCGAAATATTTTCTGAATGAGGCGCGGCGCGGACTTTTACAGGAGACAGGGGCCGATACGTCATCGCCGAGGCTGTATATTGCGTTTCCCAAAACAGGGCATTTGACCAGGTTTTCCAGCCTGACCATGTCCGCGGAGGCGGTGGATGACCAGTTTGTTGAGGCAATCTCGGTCAATGACCGGAAAATTCCCGTGGAACTTTCCAGCAGCACCATCACCTTTAACACCGACATACAGCTCAAAAGGGGAGAGAACAAAATCGCGGTGCAGGTAAGGGACCTCGTCGGCAGGAAGAACCGGAAGGAAATCGTGGTCTGGTGTGATCAGGAGGCGCCGGTGATCTATGTCGATCAGATCGTGGGTGACGGTCTGGGCCAGGGATATACCATTGACGGGTATATTGCGGATATGAGCGGTGTCGCAGGTTTTTGGCTCAATGAAATCCGTGTTGAGTGTGCGGAGACCGGGGGGAGTGAATTCTCGGTGTATCTTCATGCCGCCGATATGAAACCCAACCTCACCTTCCAGGCGGTGGACGGGCTGGGGAACAGTACCTCCGGTGAGATCAGGATTGCGGAGATCCTTGGCGCAGGGCGTACGGAGGGCTTTCTCCGGCCTCGCCTGGCCTATTGCGGGAGTGACCTGAGGGGGATGCTTGCCGCCCTCGCTGAAGGGGAATCCCCTTCAGCTCAGACCGGGCCGTTCATCCGGCTGAAGGACCTCCCCGATCGCATTACCGTGGACTGGGAGGAATGCTTTCTGGAAGGAGAGGCACGGGATCAGGCCGGGATCACCGGGGTGATTGTCAACGGCATCCCCCTGGTGACGAGGACCGCCAAGGTGGTGTTTTTCAATTTTGTGCTTCCCCTGGAGGTGGGGGAGAACGTGATCACTGTGCAGGCCGAATCCGAGTCAGGGCAGGTGCGGACCACCACGGTCCATGTTGAGCGAACGCTCAATTGCGTGCAAAGGATCGGCACGCGTCTGAATATGGCCATTTTCCCGTTTAAATATCTGGGTGAGAGGAATGAGATAAAGGACCTTCTCTACAATGCGATCATTCAGGGATTCGTGGAGCAGCGGCGGTTTCAGATTGTGGACCGGGAGCGGATTGACGGGCTCCTCGCGCGCATCACGGAGGAGAAAGACGATCCCTCCTGTGTGGAAATGGGCAGGCTGGTCACCGCCGAGGGGGTCATCGCCGGAAGCGCCTATTTTTATGACGGCTATCTGGAGATCATCGCCAGGGTGGTTGATACGGAAACCACCGTCGTCCTGGATGCCGAAGAGGTCTTCGGCCCGATATCCTCCCTCAAGGATGTGCAGCTCCTGGCCCAGGGGTTGTCCCTCAAGTTCAAACAGGCATTTCCCCTGGCGGAAGGCAGTGTCGTGAATATTCTTTCGGATGCCGTGCAGATCGATCTCGGGAACAGGGACCGGCTTCTCCCCTATATGAAGGTCATATTCTTCAGGGAGGATCAGCCGGTAAAGATCCCCGGTTCGGAAAGGATTGCCGAGAGGCGTTTCACCATCCTTGGAGAGGGGAGAATAAAGAAGCTGTATGAATCAACCGCCGATGCGGTGCTTGCATCGCAGAAGGACATCCCTCGAGTGGAGGTAGATGACCGGGTGATTACAAAATGATGCGCACCGGCCTCATGAGTGGTCGCACACGTGACGCGGTTACGGAAGGGATTGCATAGCGTATGATGCACATGCGACGATACATTGCAGTAATGAGTATTTTCGTTGCCCTTGCAGCGGGATGCATAGGCAGTGGAATGCTCGGAGGCCCTGTCTGCGCGTATGCCCAGATGGAATCCTTCAGTGTTGCATCGCCTCCCAATCCGGTAGGGTCCGGGGCACGGGCCATGGGCGTCGGCGGGGCGTTCGTGGCGGTGGCAGATGACGCAACCGCTGCATCGTGGAATCCCGGCGGGCTTCCCCAACTGCAAAAACCCGAGGTCTCGGTGGTCTTTGCACTCGAAAGGCGGACAGAGACCCGAAGCTCCTTGTCTCTGCCCGATCTTGAAGGTGAGGAGACAACCACCCTGTCCGATCTGAACTACCTCAGCATGGTGTATCCCTTCAGCCTCGCGCGGAGGAATATGGTCTTTTCCTTGAATTATCAAAGGCTGTATGATTTTAACAGGGAATTCACGATACACTTGAGCGACGGTTCGATCGAGGCATTTCAATCAGACGGGACCCTCTATACCGTTTCACCGGCGCTGGCAATGCGGGCAACGGAGGATCTCTTCGTCGGCCTGACGATCAATATCTGGTCCGACTCATGGACCGGAAGGAGCGATTGGGTAAACAACTACTCCCTCAGCATAGATGCAAACCATGTCCAAACGGCGAAGGAGTCCTATAAAAATTTCAGGGGGGTGAATGCCAATCTCGGGTTCTTGTACCGGATCAATCCCCGATGGACCATCGGCGCGGTGTACAAGACGCCGTTTCGTGCCCGTCTCGACTACGGGTATTACAACAAATCGACACCGGCAGAGACCGAGAGCCCGGCGTATGGAAGGATCGAATCGATGGACTTCCCGTCCGCGCTCGCCCTGGGGGTCTCATGTCGCATCTCCGATGCGTGGACCATTTCCGCCGATGTCACGAGAAGGGACTGGGATGAACTGGTGTGGCGCAATACACGGGGGCAGAGCTACGGTCTTTTTACCCATTTCGACCCGAATGTGAACCCCGTTGAGTTTCCGCATATCGATCCGACCTATTCCTTGCGGGTGGGGGTGGAATATCTCAGGATACTGGAAAGGACGGTTGTCCCTGTCAGGGCTGGGATCTTCTACGATCCCGTACCCTCCGTCGGCAGCCCGCAAAGTGAATACGGAATGAGCCTCGGATCGGGGATAAGCCTCGGCGATCTCATCGTGGATTTCGCCTATGAGTACAGGGTTAGGTTTGATGTGCCGGGAACTGAGACGGGATTGGCTGAAAAGTCATGGGGCCATTTGGTGTATGAGGATAAAAAACAACACAAGTTTTTGTTGTCTGCAATCTATCATTTTTGATACACAGGGATGATTTTTGGAATGATTATTGCATAATTTTTTGTTGGTGATATAGTGGTATAAGGATACGGAACAATCATGAGCGGAGGTGTTGCGCCCCGCGATTCTTTAAATAGTACTATAATCAGTTGCTTTCGCGAGGACAACCACACGAGGAACCCCTGAGTGCGGATGTCTCTTCGTGTGTGCAGCACGTACAGTATATAAGCGGTTAGCGTAAAGAAATTTACCATTTTTCGAGGTTGGTGAGAATGAGGTTATCATTGAGGAGCATACCCTGTATCGTTTTCCTCATCTTCCTGTTCATTGCCCTGCTCGTGGCGACGGCCCTTTTGTACCCCGGCAGGATTTATGCCCAGGGTTCGGGGCAGACCGGGCTCGGCAGCCTCGGCATGGGCCTGGGTCTTGGCGGTCTTGGCATGGGTGGACTGACCGGGATTTCCAGCCTTGGCCTGGGAGGACTGACGGGAAGCCTTGGCCTGGGAGGACTGACGGGAAGCCTTGGCCTGGGAGGACTGACCGGGATGTCCAGCCTTGGCGTGGGTGGGTTGACGGGGGGCCTGGGCATGGGCGGGCTGACCGGGATGTCCAGCCTGGGCCTGGGTGGGTTGACGGGCGGCCTTGGTATGGGTGGCTCGGCACTGGGGCTCACGGGCATGGGCCTCCCCTTACCAGGCGGCCTCGGTATGTTCATGGGCGGAGGTATAGGCGGGGGGGCCAGTCTGATGTCTCCGATGGGGATGAGCAGTCCCTTCATGGGCCTCTCCATGCCGATGATGGGAGGCCCCGGCATGTTCCTCGGCATGATGCCGATGATGCCCGGAATGTTCCCCTTGTACCAGGCCGGAGAACCCTACGGTGGGCTGGGGGCCACGTACAACTATAATGCCGCCGCCTATGGGAATTTGATACGGCAACAGATGTCCAATACATCGAATTTTCCCGGCATTCCAGTATTTGAGGGCGCCGGTGGGTTTCAGTTCATCCCTCCTCCGCCGATCTATCTGCCGGGGCCACTCAGCGCAACCATTACAGGCTTGGTGTATGACGAGGACGGCAATTTCTTGGAGGAGGTTAAGGTCTATGTGAGGTCCGACTCATCGATCAGTGATCTCACCGATCAATACGGTCAGTACTCCCTGCGTGTGTTGGGGGGGATCTATACCCTCGTTTACCAGAAGGATGGGTATGAAACAAAGTACAGGGAAAAGATCAATGTCCTTGGCGGGAGGACCTACCCGCAGACGCCGGTAATCTTGAAGGAGGATGTGACGAAACCGCCGGCAAATGATCCCCCTGTCCTGCTCCCCATGGGGCCGATCGAGGTCATCGCGGGCTTCGAGATCGAGCTCGATATCCATGCGCAGGACCCCGACAACGACGAGCTTACCTACTCCTATTCCGGATGGAAGGCCGAGCACTGGGAACAGGACCTGGTCTATGTCACCACCGAGGATGACATCGGCGAACATGAGGTTACGGTCACCGTGCGGGACCCGGGAATGCTCGAAGACAGCGAAACGATCGTTATCAGGGTGTATCCGGGGCATGAGCTGATTCTTACGGAGGGATTCAACCTGATAGGCTATCCCTTTGAGAACGGCGATCCGAATTTTTCCGCCTTCGATCTCCTGCAGGTTCTGGGTGACGCCTCTCAGATCGATTCCGTCTGCTATTATTCGAACAATGGGGACCGCTATGTGAGCGCCTGGTACAACGAAAGCGGAGATCCGGAAGGCACGGATTTCATCATAGAGATCAGCCGGGGATACATCGTGTATGCCAATGAGGATATGACGAGGATCGTAAGAAACCTCTATACCCAGGGGACCCAGGACATATATCTCTACGAAGGCATGAACCTGGTCGGGTTCGCATCATTGCCGTTGGGGTATACCGCGTTCGACCTCTTGTGGGGCCTGGGCCGTGATTATGTGTTGGCGGTGTATCGCTACAACACCTTCTGGGGGGATTGGGACTCCGCCTACTGGTTGAACGGAAGCTCCTCGGGGGTGAATTTTCCCATCGTCTTTGGCGAAGGATATCATGTCCAGATGAAAGTGGGGCACAGTCTTGCCCTCTCCCGGTTCCGTATGCTCGCATGGTGACGTGTACATAGGAATCGCCTGCCCACAGCTTGATCTTACCTCGAATCCACGATACAACATATGAGTATGCACAGAAAATTACGAGAGGCGTACCATACGATTCTGGCCCAGGAGGAAGGGTATGTTCGAAAGGACCCCGGGGGGAGGATCATGGTCGCCCTTGCCTATCCCAATACCTACTACGTGGGCATGTCGAACCTCGGTCTGCATGCCATGTATCGCCTCTTCAATGCCCGCCCCGATACCCTGTGTGAAAGGGTTTTCATTCCTTCTCCCGAGGTGCACCTGATGCGCGGGGGCTCCGCCAAGCCCCTGGTAACCCTGGAATCCCGGACCCCGGTCAGGGAATTCGATATCCTCGCCTTTTCCTGTTCATTTGAAAATGATTACCTGGGTTGCCTGGGGATATTGGAGATGTCGGGCATCCCCCTTCGTTCATCCGACCGGGATGATACGCACCCGCTCGTTGTCATGGGAGGCGCGTGCACCTTTTTCAATGTGGAGCCCATGGCATCGTTTATCGACTGTTTTCTATGCGGGGAAGGGGAGTTGCTCGGGCAGGAATTTCTGGATGCATACCGGGAATGGGTGGAGTCCGGTGGGGGGAAGGAGGACCTTCTCCTCGGACTTCGCAGGATCGAAGGGATGTACATCCCGAGCCTTTACGAATACGGCTACGACGGCAAGGGCCGCATCAGCGGCATACATGTGCTTAGGGATGCCCCGGATCGGATCCATGCGAGGATTACGGGGGACCTCGACCGATTTGAGACATCCACGGCAATTTTCAACCGTCACTCTGAATTTTCAGGGATGTTCCTCGCGGAGGTTTCACGGGGATGCCCGAGGGGGTGCAAATTCTGTCTTCTGAGCACGATTTACAGGCCGTTTCGCCAGAGGGGGGTGGATTCCCTTCTCGCCATGGTGAGGAACGGGGTGACCCGCAGGGAGAGGATCGGCCTTGTCGGCGCATCGCTCACCGATTATGCCGATCTGGAGGATCTGTGTCAGGGAATACGCGCCCTCGGGGGGAAGGTCTCTCTTTGTTCGCTTCGGGCCGACCACCTTACGGACGGGTTGCTCGATGTATTGGTACAGAGCGATATAAGGACCGTTACCCTTGCACCGGAGACGGGCAGTGAGCAGCTTCGGGCATCAATCGGCAAGGCGGACATGACCGATGATAGAATTATGGATGGGGTGGAGAGGCTCGTCCATCGGGGGATTCCCCTTCTCAAACTCTATTTTATGGTGGGGCTTCCGGGGGAGACCACCCGGGATGTGGAGGCGATTGTCCGGCTGGTGAAGCGAATCAGACACTGCGCAGTCCAGGCCGGTAAAGGGAAAAGGGGTTTCCGGCAGATAGCCCTGAGCGTGAGCAGCTTCGTTCCCAAGCCGCTTACCCGTTTCCAGTTTCATCCAATGGAATCAACTGAACAGCTTGCCGGAAAGATCAGGTACATTGCCAGGGAGACCCGGTCCATCCGGGGGGTCACCTGTACCCATGACGTTCCGAAGTGGTCGTATATCCAGGCCCTTTTATCCAGAGGCGATCGAAGGGTGGGGGAAGTGCTGCTGCAGGCGCACCAGGAGCATGGAAACTGGCACAGGGCCTTTCGTTCGATCAACCTGAGCCCTGATTTTTACCTCTTCCGGGAGATGGATGAGCAGGATACCCCTCCCTGGATGCTGTGGATGCCATGAGAGAATTTTATAAAAACATCGTATTATGGTATACTTCTTGAATACAAAGAGATGTATGCTCGAGTGGGCAGCACGGGTATTTCATAGCAATCAGGAAGCACCGGGGCATCATCGCATGCTGCATGAAGCCCTCGGGGATACGCGATTATGAATTCGCGTGTGAAAGGAGATCATGAGCTTGTTGAAGAAAACCGTTTACCTGCGTTCAGCCATCCTGCTTCTCGGCTTGATCCTCATGGGGTGCCTCCTTTTTTCTCCAAGGGCATTACCGCCGATGGCAGGGAACGGGGCAGCGGAGGCCATTTTTGGAGGAAATGCTGAGGAGACCGGAGAGGGAGCCTCGGATGATATGTTCGAACGGAGTGCCGATGCGTACTACCATTTTTTGGTTGCTGAAATCGCCCTCCGAACCGACAGGGATGAGATGGCATTGGAGGCATACCGGAAGGCGGTCGAATATGACCCCACCTCCGCATACCTCCGCTCCAGACTCGCCCGCGTTCTGACGAAGTACGGGCTTTTGGAGGAGGCCGCACTGCACCTCGAGGAGGCGCTCCTTCTTTCCCCCGAAAATCTCACCCTGCACCTTTTTTTGGGCCAACTCTACATCCAGATGAGAAAATTCTCCGATGCAAAGGCCATATTCATGGAGATCATCACGAAGGACCCGGAGAATTTGAAGGCCCTTACCATGTTGGGACGGTTATATCTCGACACGGATAATCCCGAAGAGGCCACCCGCATCTATGAACAGATACTCGAGAAGAATCCCGATTCCTACCTGACACGGTATCACCTTGCCCTCACCTATATGGAGATGGAACATTGGGATACCGCACTCAGGTATCTCAAGGAGGCCGTCGAGATCAGGCCGGGATTCAAGCCGGCCATGGAATCCATGGTCACGGTCTATATAAAGAGCGGTGCATATCAGGAGGCGATAGACCTGCTCGACCATCTGATCGAGATGACACCCTACGATCTTTACTACAATGAACAACTCGCCAAGATCTATATTCTCAAGAACGATCTTGCCGGGGCATTGGAGGAATACCGGAAGATTCAGGAACAGGACCCCAACAACGCCAACGTCGCCCTCAAGATCGGGATCGTTTTGTTTGAACGGGAACGATACGAAGATGCTGCTGAACAGTTTGTACGGTATCTGGAACAGAACCCCGGCAGCGACGAGATAAAATTCTATCTTGGCACCGCCTACGAGGAGATGCGCGCGGATGAGAAGGCGATTGCCATATTCAATCATCTGAAGGAGACAAATCCAAAGGACACCAGGAGCCGGATACACCTTGCATACATCTTCCAGCGGCTCAACAGGATGGAGGATGCCATTGCGGAATTGAACGAGGCAAAGAAGGTTCAGCCTGACGTCGTTGACTTTCGTATCTATCTTGCCCTGGCCTACAATCAGACCGGCCAGTATTCACGTGCAATCGACGAACTCTCTTCAGGCATTGCAATGGACCCCAATAATGACGAACTGCACTTTTATCTGGGCGTCGTCTATGAAAAGGCGGATCGCTTCGACGAGTCGATTGAATCCTTCCAAAGGGCCCTGGCTTTAAATCCCTATTACGCCGATGCCTACAACTACATCGGCTATTTGTATGCGGAAAAGAACATCCACCTCGATGAGGCCGTCATTAAAATCAGAAAGGCCCTGGAGCTGGACCCCAACAACGGAGCATACCTTGACAGTCTCGGCTGGGCCTTTTTCAGAAAGGGTGAGATCGACGTAGCGCTTGAGTATCTCAGTCAGGCTGCATCGTTGATCAGCGACGATCCGGTCATTTATGATCACCTGGGCGATGTCTATGCACATAAAAAGGAATGGGGAAAGGCCCGGCAAATGTGGCAAAGGGCCCTCGAACTTGATCCAGGCAAGGAAGCCCTTCTGAAAAAGCTTCGGAACATCCCCCAGTAGACCATCCCTGCCATGCCTATTCCATACAGGTACAAGGCTGAACTGATCCTCATTGTTGCCGGCCTCTTCATCGGCTGCAGGGCAGCCTTACCCGTTTCAATGCCCGGCGGGATCGATCATGCCCCCTGGACGGCAACCCGGATTGCCCAGTGGGCATCTGCACGGAGGGCGGATATCAGGCATATCAAGGCATGGGCGAGGATAGGCGTGGCCGCCGGAGGGGAAAGGAGCGGGTTCGATGCGTTCATCCTCCTCACCGGCAATGGCAGTGGAAGAATGGATGGGCTGGGCCCCTGGCGGTCCCCTCTCTTTTCGCTCATCTTTGATCAGGATCGGATCTATCTCTACCTTCATAACCAAGGGAGGTTGTATTGGGGGAAGAATACCCCCGGGCACGTACGGCAATTCACCGGGCTGCACCTCGATTCCTCCATCCTTTTCGATGCCTTGGCAGCGAACCTGCCTGAGGACCTTGCCGCCTGTTCCCATGCGGTTTCCGCTGCAGGTATCCATTGCTTCTCCTGCATGGGTAAGGAAGGTCCCTGCACGGCGCGGGTGGCCATTCGTGCCCTCCCTGTCGTTGAGGAAATTACTTGGCAGCGGGGGGGGATGCACGAGAATATGCGCATTGTATATGGAGAGTGGGGGGTGCATGACGGCTGTGCATTTCCCGATGCCGTACATCTCTATTGGCCGGAAGGAGACGAAGGGCACATCCGCCTGAATGCGGTAAAGGTGAATGCCCCGTATGACGAGGGGATGTTTCTGCCGGATGCATCCTGGTTCGAAGGGGAGGTCGTTCATCTGGATAACGATTCTTCAAAGGGATTGGATGATGCAGGATGATCACCATCAATGCACCTGCCAAAATTAACCTTGGGCTCCATGTCGTGGGACAGCGTGAGGACGGCTATCACACGATCGAAACCCTTTTCCAGGCGGTCGATCTTTGTGATGAGTTGCACCTTTCTCCTGCTGAATCAGGTGTATCGCTCCGTGTCGAAGGGATCGATCTCGATGGGGGGGAAGGGAATCTCGTGCATAGGGCGGCAACCAGGCTCCTGGACACTGCCTCCTGTCACAAGGGGGTTGCCGTTCGTTTGGTCAAAAGGATCCCGGTGGGTGCGGGACTGGGAGGGGGGAGCAGTGACGCCGCCGCCACCCTCAAGGGACTCGTTGATCTGTACAACATTCCCCTGTCGACCGGGGCCCTGGTTGAACTGGCCTCCTCGCTCGGGGCGGATGTCCCCTTTTTTCTGAACGGGCCAACCGCATTCGGTCGTGGAATCGGAGATATCCTCGAGAGTGCACCCCCCTTGCCCCCCTTCTGGGTGGTCATTGTAAAGCCGGATTTTCCCATCGCCACGGGATGGGTGTATCAGGAATATGATTCAGGATTGACAAAAACAGGGAATAAAATTAAAATATTAAAGTCCGCAGTTGCAAGTGGAGATGCCTGGAGGATAGGGGAATCACTATTTAATGATTTAGAATCAATATGTTTTAAACGATTCCCTGTACTCGCCGAGATCAAAAAAGGCCTGCTGACCTTGGGCGCATGCGGGGCCTTGATGTCGGGGAGCGGGTCATCGGTTTTTGGGCTTTTCATTGATAGTGGTGAAGCCCGGCGCGCGTGCCGATCAATAATAAAATGTGGGAGGGAGGATCGGGAGGTGTTTCTATGTCGCACTATTCTTAAGTAGGCCCTTTGATGACGATATATTGGGGGGGGGATTAAAGGGGCTTATTCAAGAGTGAGCCGTTTAACCTTCAACTTTTTTCCCCTTTGCACCATGCCTGTGGAGGGATTACGAAAGAATGGTGAGGCACCATGGAAATTACAGATGTCAGTATTTTTAAGGTTGATGGCGAACGATTGAAAGGGTATGCTACGGTTATCTTTGATAATGTCTTTATTGTGAGGGACCTGAAGATCATATCAGGAAACAACGGCCTTTTTGTAGCGATGCCGAACAAAAAGGGAAAAAACGGCACCTATCGAGATATCGCCCACCCACTCAATCAAGAAATGAGGGAGAACCTTGAGCAAAGGGTAATAGAAAAATATCTGGACGGTGCCGAAACGTCCTAAAGTCACTGGGGCGTCGACAAGCGGTAAGTCACAGGACTTTGGCTCCTGCATTCGGAGGTTCGAATCCTCCCGCCCCAGCCAATGAGGGCCGATGAAATTGCCGCGCGATAGTTGTGCGAGAATGCTCCCCTTTACAGAGACGGCGGGTACGTGAAGTATGGTTTCTCATTCGTCGAGCAGTTCATCTTCTAACTGATATTCATAATCCACAGAAGGAATAAAATGGAACTGATGGTAATTTCCGGTAATTCAAATCGGCAACTTGCCCAGGGAATCGCAAAATATCTCAGGGTTGACCTGGTGGACTGCGAAGTAAAGGATTTCAGCGATGGAGAAATCTTTGTCCAGATACACGACAATGTACGCGGTGCGGATGTCTTCGTGGTTCAGTCCACCTGCCCGCCGGTCAACCACAATCTCATGGAACTCCTCATCATCATTGATGCCCTCAAACGCTCCTCGGCCGCCAGGATAACCGCGGTGGTTCCCTATTATGGCTATGCGCGGCAAGACAGAAAGGTGCAGCCGAGGGTTCCCATTTCCGCAAAGCTGGTCGCGGACTTGATCACCACCGCAGGCGCCGACCGGCTCCTCACCATGGACCTTCACGCAGGGCAGATCCAGGGTTTTTTTAACATCCCCGTGGACAATCTCTTCAGCACGCCGGTAATGATCGATTACATACGACAATTGAACTGTCAGGATCTGGTCATTGTATCCCCTGATGCGGGAGGGGTGGAACGGGCGCGCGCCTATGCCAAACGCCTGAAAGCGACCCTCTCCATTATCGATAAAAGGAGGGATGCCCCCAATCAGTCCGAGGTGATGAACATCATCGGGGACGTCGAAGGTAAGGAAGTGTTTATTGTCGATGATATTGTGGATACCGCAGGGACCTTGACCAAGGCCGCCCGTGCGCTTAAGGAGGCAGGGGCGGAATCCGTGTGCGCCTGCTGCACCCATCCGGTTCTGTCCGGTGCGGCCATAGAAAGGATTGTAAATTCGGAGATAAAGGAGTTGATCGTGACCGATACGATTCCACTCACCGAGGCCGGAAGGGCATGCGAGAAGATCATGGTGCGTTCCGTTGCGGAGACCGTCGGCGAAACCATACATCGCATCAATGTCAATGAATCGGTCAGTTCACTTTTCACGTAACGGTTGATTGCTGAAAGGTAGGAGGAAGCGATGGCAATTCAATTTACCCTCGATGCACAAAAGAGGGAGGCAGGGGGAAAAGGGGCCGCCAGGAGATTGAGGGCGGAGGGATCAACCCCTGCCATCATCTATGGCAAACGAGAAACACCCTTAGCCATCTCGTTTAATACAAATGAGTTTCTTAAATTGGTGCACGGTGAGGCCCATGAAAATGTGCTCTTTAAGGTAAAGATAAAAGGACATAAGGGGAAAGATGTGCCCAATGTGGTTATCAAGGAGATGCAATTAGATCCCACCAAGGGGAACCTCCTTCATGTCGATCTTTTCGAGGTATCCATGGATAAGGTCCTTGAGGTCCATGTTCCCGTGGAAACAATCAATGAGGCAATCGGGGTCAAGGAGGAGGGCGGTCTCCTGGACCATGTGGCGCGGGAAATCCTCGTGGAGTGCCTCCCTGATGATCTGCCCGAGAGCATAGAGATCGACGTGTCGCCACTGAAGATGGGAGACGCCGTACATATCAAGGATATCGTATTCCCTTCGGGGGTAAAGCCGCTTGAGAGTCCCGACAAGGTGATCGTCACCATCATCCATAAATTGAAGGTCAAGGAAGAGATCGTCACCAAGGTGCCGGAAGAGGAAGAGGAGGCACCGGAGGTTTTGACCCAGAAGTCCTCTAAACCCGCCGAAGAGGAATAAGGTCGAAACGGTGCTCTGGCTGATCGCCGGGCTGGGAAACCCGGGCTTGATGTATCGTTTTTCGAGGCATAACATAGGGTTTTGGGCAATTGACCTTATTTCGAAAAGAATGGGAATAGCCCTTTCCCAAAAAAGCCATCAGGCCTTATGGGGGGAAGGCCGAATGGGGCGAATCCCTGTTATTCTCAGCAAGCCCCAGACATTCATGAATATAAGCGGTCTTTCCGTGCAATCCCTGGCATCCGCCAAAGACATAGACACCTCACACCTTGTTGTTATCCACGACGATATGGACCTCCCCCCCGGCGGGATAAAGATAAGGACGAGGGGGGGCAGCGGCGGCCATAAGGGTGTACAGTCGGTGATCGATCATCTGGGGAGGGATGATTTCTTACGTATCCGGATTGGTACGGGGCATCCGGGGCCGGAAGAGGATGCCACCGGCTTCGTCCTTTCCCCTCCGACGCCCGCCGAATTGGATGCGCTTCAGCCGGTCATTCATTCCACCGAACTGATGATCACCGCCATTATCAATGATGGCCCTCATGCGGCCATGAATCTCTTTAATCGGTAACCAAGCTTGCCAGGCGAAGCGCAGCGAAGCACAAACCAAACTTGTGAGGCGGAGCGAAGCGAAGCTACTATGCTGCTCCTTCATGTCACATAACGGGCCCGGGACTTCACACTTCACCCTTTCCAGGCGGATCGAAGCTGCCAAGTTGCCCCTACAGGTCACCTTTGCACAAAGGGCTCCCTTCGGGATCAAGGGCGAAGCAAGCCTTTCGGAATATCAAAAGAAGGTGTATTATAGTAGCTCCGCTTCGCTTCGCTCTAACAACGTTTGGTTGCAGGGGGGTATACGATGGAAGAACATGTGGTATGGGTCGATTTTGACACCGTGGAACGATTCATGGTGGATGTGTTCAAGGGGGTTGGGGTCCCTGAGGACGATGCCAGGATATGCGCCGATGTACTGATCACCGCCGATAAACGGGGAATCGATTCACACGGGGTAGGCCGCCTCAAGACCATTTACTATGACCGGATCAGGGCAGGGATTCAGTCGCCGGTCACCGATTTCGAGATTGTACGAGAAGGCCCGACAACCATGGTCGTCGACGGCCATAACGGCATGGGGCACCTTATTTCCAAGAAGGCCATGGATCTGGCCATACAGAAGGCCGGTACATACGGGATGGGAATGGTTGCCGTGCGCAATTCCACCCACTACGGCATTGCGGGATACTATGTGCTCATGGCAGCCCGGGCCGGCATGATCGGCATCACCGGAAGCAACGCCCGTCCCTCGGTCGCCCCCACCTTTGGTGTGGAGAATGTCCTGGGCACCAATCCCTTGACATTCGGGATGCCCACCGATGAGGAATTCCCCTTTGTGCTCGATTGCGCCACCTCCCTTGCCCAGCGGGGAAAAATAGAGTTGTACGGCCGGGCTGAGAAGGAGATCCCTCCGGGATGGGTCGTCGATCGGGAAGGGAAAACGAGGATCGACACCCATCAGATCCTCAAGGACCTGGTTGAAGGGAAGGCCGCCCTTGCCCCGCTCGGCGGCATTGGCGAGGAGACCGCCGGATACAAGGGATACGGGTATGCGACCGTCGTGGAGATGCTCTGTGCAGCCCTCCAGGGGGGGAGTTTCCTGCGGATGCTCTCGGGGGTGCGGGATGGAAAAAAGGTCCCCTGTCCCCTCGGGCATTTCTTCATTGCCATCAACATCGCCCACTTTACCGACGTAGCCTCCTTTGCCAAGACCGCCGGTGATATCCTTCGGGAAATCAGGGCGTCCAGGAAGATGCCCGGCCAGGAAAGGATCTATACGGCGGGTGAAAAGGAATTCCTGGCCTGGAAGGAGCGGAAGGATAAGGGGGTTCCCATCAACAAGAATCTTCAACGGGAAATCCTGCAGATGCAACAGGACCTGGGTCTCACCGGGTACCATTTCCCCTTTCAGTGAGGCAGGCTGATCTTTACCTGGGCGATTTTCTGCCGTCTCATGGCATTGACGCTGATGCGATATCCCTTGTATTCCAGGGATTCCCCCGGCTTCGGGATGTGGCCGAGCTCTTCCATGATCAGGCCGGCGAGTGATTTGTTCTCCTCATCCCCGAGGTCGAGGTTGAGGTGCCGCCTCAGGTCCCTGAGGGTGATATTCCCGTTGACCTGGATCGCACCGTCCGGAAGGGTTTGAAAGGGAGGCCCGGAGATCACGTCAAATTCATCCCTGATCTCCCCCACGATCTCCTCCAGGAGATCCTCAAGGGTGACCATCCCCTCCACCCCGCCGTATTCATCCACCACGATGGCCAAATGGATCCACCCCTTTTTGAATTCACCCAGGAGACGATGGATCTTCATCGACTCAGGCACAAAAAAGGGCCGCTTCATGATCGCGGCGAGCGAGAAACCCGTGCCGGTCTCCCAGATGAGGTCCTTGGAATGGATCACCCCCACAATGTTGTCTATAGTGTCCTGAAAGACCGGAAAACGCGAAAAGCCCGTCTTCATTATCGTTTGTATCACCTCGTCCTTTGACGCACCTATATTCAAGCCCACCATGTCCGTACGGGGCACCATCACATCCCTTACCGTGGTATTGGTGAGTTCCAGGATGCTCTGGAGCATCTTCCGCTCGTTCTGCGCCAGGGCGCCCACCTGTTCACCGAGGGTGATCACGCTCTTGATTTCCTCACTGGTCACCAGGCGCCTCGATGCGGAGAGCCGCTTCTGCCCGAGGATGCCGAGCAGCAGATCGGAGATCCTCACCACCATCCACACGATGGGCCTGAGCACATACATTGCCGTTTCGATGAGCCAGGCAACCTTGCCGGCGATCTGCTCCGCGTGGGAAGTCGCATACATCTTGGGGGTAATCTCGCAGAAGATGAGCAGAATAAAGGTCATCAGGATGGTCACATAGAGCAGTCCCTCCTGTCCGACAAGCATAATTCCCAGAAGAGAGGCAATGACGGAGGCGGCAACGTTCACGAAATTGTTCCCTACCAGAATGGTCCCGAGCATGGCGTGCTGGTTGGCCAGTATCCGGTTCACCTTTTTCGCCCTTTTATCCCCCTTGTGAACAAGGTGAAAGAGCCGCAGGCGATTGATGGACATAAGGGCAGTCTCCGAACAGGAGAAGAATGCGGAAAATAATAACAGGATGAAAAGAAGGCATACCAGTAGATAGGTATTCATACGGGCTGTTCAATCATAAGGGGTAGTCGATCCGGCGTTTTGTATCCATGATTCCCTCTCGGTATCCCTGCATTATACACCCTTTTTCCCCTTCGTCAAAAAAATTGCCTTGCAGGAATGATGTGGTTGAATCATACCCTCCGGCGACTGCCCATGGCCGATGAGGTGCAGGGATTTGTTGTCATGGAGGGAAGGGGGTATAATAACGTAGGACAAAGATGTTCATGCACCCTAATGAGATGGAATCATGGAGATCGTTATCCATACAGGGATTGAGGGTATCCTCTCGGTGCAGCTCCCCTTCATGGACGAGGGCCCGTGCGGGGATGACACCATCGATGGTGTGGTGTCCCGGCTGGAGATCACCGTATCGGGTCCGCATCCATCCGGGGGTATCCTTGCCCGCGCATTGATGCGCTATTTTGATGGCATCCAGGAGGACCTCTGCGGGTATCCCCTGGTGTGGGGAACCCGAACCGATTTCGAACGATGGGTCCTCGAACTTGCAGGGCGCATACCATACGGCGAGACCATGAGCTATGGCGAGCTTGCACGGTGCGCGGGATCTCCGGGTGCAGCGAGGGCGGTCGGACAGGTGCTGAAGGGAAATCCCTGGCCCATTGTGATACCCTGCCACCGGGTGATCGGTGCACACGGGCAACTCAACGGGTTTTCTTCCGGCATCGGCTGGAAAAAAATGCTGCTTGTGTTGGAAACGAGGTCACTGGGGGAAAGGGGATGAGGGTTGTGCTGCAGCGGGTGAGGGAGGCCTCGGTCGAGGTGGATGGCGCGGTGATCGGACATATCGGGACCGGCCTGGTGGTGCTCCTGGGAATTGCCAAGGGCGACTCCGCAGACGAGGCGGCCTTTCTGGTGGATAAGATCTGCAACCTCAGGGTCTTTGAGGATGAACGGGGCAGGTTCGATCGCTCCCTCATCGATATTCGCGGTGCGCTGCTTATCGTGTCACAATTTACCCTTCTCGGCGATTGCCGCAAGGGGAGAAGACCGGGATTCGATGCGGCGGCCGCGCCGGATGCGGCGGAGGGACTCTACGATCACTTCGTGGCCTTGGCGCGGACAACGGGGCTCGTCGTGGAAACCGGGCGTTTTCAGGCCCATATGATGGTGAATATCCTCAATGAGGGACCGGTCACCCTTATCCTGGATCGACCGCCCAAGGGCATGGGGCATGCCGACGGGTGAGCCGACGGCGTTCGGGATTACGATGACTGGTGCGATGAGGCAATTCGCGCCTTGAATCGTTTGTCGCTCCGTAAACATGCCTGCCCATGAGGGTGTACCGTCGCAATGAGAGTTGACCGAAGATATATCAGGTGGTTTCTCGAATGAAAGGGGTATCGAGTAATGGCTGCTGAAGGGATCGCGCGTGACGGCAATGCGCTCATCAAGACACTGGCATGCGGGCCATTAGGGGTGAATTGCTACATTGCGGGTAGCATCGAGGAGAGGAAGGTCGTTATCATCGATCCCGGGGGCAATGCACCGGAGATTACTCAATTCATCGAGCAGGAGGGGCTCGTACCCACGCTTATCATTGCCACCCACGGACACCTGGACCATATCATGGCCATACCGGAACTCTCCGAACGGTGGGGAGTGCCGGTTGCCTGCCATACGGATGAGATCCCCGTGTTTCTCGAACCGGACCCGCTGTTGAAGGGATTTTTCGGTGGAGGCTACACGCCGTTTAAACCCGAAAAGGCCCTCAATGATGGGGACATGATTCGAATCGGGACCCATACCCTGGAGGTGATCCATACGCCCGGGCATACCCCGGGGAGCATCTGCCTCCTGTGTCCTCCCCTGCTTTTTTCCGGCGACACCCTTTTCAGACAAGGGGTGGGCCGCACCGATTTCTCCGGCGGCAGTTATAACGCCCTTGTTCATTCCATCCGGAATCGTCTGTGGACGCTGCCCGACGAATTGATCCTTCTTCCCGGGCATGGTGAACCCTCCGTGCTCGGCGAAGAGAAGGCCCATGGCTTCTTCTGATCCCCCCGTCTGCGATGCAGTATATTGGGCCGTTCAATACTTCGGGGCTGATGGGGAAGGGGGGTGCGCCTGTGTGCCTGCGGACGAGCACTACAGCCTGTGGGCGAAGCTGACGGTTAGCACACCAACCGAACTCTGTTAGAGCGGAGCAAAGCGAAGCTACTATAATACAGCTTTTTCTGTAAAGCCCGAAGGCTTGCTTCGTTTTCGAGCCCGAAGGGCGAGTTGATGTGTGCCCGAAGCGAGCCATACAGATAAACGGGTAATTGGAAGGCGGGGAATTAGCGGCTGCTCTGTGCTTCGCGTGACAAGGGAGGATTGCGCAGTCGCGATCGTTTTGAATGACCGGAAAGGGCAACATAGTGCTTCGCTGCGCTCCGCCGGACAAGTTTGGATTGCGCCCCCCCTCTCCGCTGGATATTGACCAATTCCGGGGGGCAGATCCCGGCAGAGGGAACTCCATGGAAGGGCTTCTTGACACCTTTCTCACCTACCTGGTCACCGAAAGGGGCCTGGCCGAAAACACCATTGCCGCCTACGAGCATGACCTGCGGTGCTACCTTCACTATATGCGGCATGCGGGCATCCCTTGCATCGAGCAATCGTGTACGGAGCACGTCCTCGACCATCTCGGCCGCCTCAAGGAACAGGGACTCTCTCACCGCACCAGGGCGCGCCACCTCTCCTCCATTCGTCATTTCTATGCCTTTTTGACCAGAAGGGGGATTCTCAAAAAAAACCCCACCCGCCTCATGTCCATGCCGCGGTTATGGAGGCGTATTCCGATGGTACTCACCTATGAACAGACAGAGGCCCTTTTGAACCAACCGGATGTGACGACCCCCCATGGCCTTCGGGACAAGGCCCTCCTCGAAATTTTGTACGCGACCGGTATGCGGATAACGGAGGCACTGCAGGTCTGTCTCGAGGATTTGAACCTTCAATCAGGCTTTTGCATCTGTACGGGAAAGGGGGGGAAACAGCGGGTGATCCCCCTCGGGCATGAGGCGCTTCATTGGTTGGAGGAGTATTTGGCACGGGGAAGGCCTCGACTGGCGCGGGCAAACAAGGGAGGGCACCTGATCCTATCGCAAGTGGGAGGGGCCATGACACGGCAGGGCGCCTGGAAGATCCTCAAGCAATACGCGCTCAGGGCGGGGCTTCCGCCGGAGGTAACCCCCCACACCCTGCGCCACTCCTTTGCAACCCATCTCCTTGAAAACGGCGCAAACCTGCGGGTTGTGCAGATACTTCTCGGCCATTCGGATATCGCCACCACGCAGATTTATACCCACGTCACCATGGAGAGGATCAGGCAGGTGTATAACCGCCACCACCCCCGGGCATAATACCTCGCGCACCTACTTGATAATGAAGGTCTCCTGCGGGGTCACCGGAAGCTCCACAAAGAATTCGGTCCAGTTTTCGGGTTCGCTTTCCACCCAAATCTTTCCTCCATGGCTGGTGACAATCCTGAAACAGATACTCAGGCCGAGGCCTGTTCCCTCGCCGATCTCCTTTGTGGTGAAGAAGGGGTCGAATATCTTGGGGAGCATTTCCTCGGGTATCCCGGGGCCGTTGTCCCGAATGGAGACCCTTACCCGTCCGTCGGCGCCGGAGGTGGTGATCCTGATCTCCCCCTTGTGTCCCAACGCCTGGGAGGCATTGAGGAGGATATTGGTGAATACCTGATCGATCTGCTGGGCATTGCAATACACCGGCGGCAGTTCAGCGTAATCCCTGACCACCGTAATCGCATGGTTGAACTTGATGAGCTTCAGGCAGGCATCCAGTCTCTGGTTCAGGTCGGTCATCTGGAGCTGCCCGACATCGATGTGGATGAAGTCCCTGAGATCCCTGACGATATGGGTGATCCTTTTTGCCGCCTCCTTGCTCTCCTCCATGAGACAATCGAGGTCTTCGAGGATGTAATCGATATCGGACTGTTCCTCATAGCCTCTGATCTCCTCGAACAGGGCCTGCCGTTTCTCTTTGGAGTCTTCTTGAGAGACGGCGTGGTATTTGACGAGCAGGTTTCGTATCACCTCCATGTATTCGGAGAGGGCGATGATATTGCTATGGATGACGCCGGTGGGATTATTGATATCATGGGCGATCCCCGAGACCATTTGCCCCAGTGCCGCCATCTTGTCCGCCTGGATGAGCTGCTTCTGCAGATCCTTGAGCTCCGTCAAATCCTTGAATACCTCCACCGCTCCGATAACCCTTCCTGATTCATCCTTCAGGGGCGAGGCGCTCGCGTTGATGGGGATCCGTTTACCCTCCTTGTTTTTAACGTAAAAGTCATGGCTGAGGATACAGGCGTCTGCCTGGAGGGCCTTCTCCATGGGGCATTCGTTGGGACATGCCTCACTGTGGAACACCTCTTCGCATTTTTTCCCCAGTACCTCCTCCTCCTTGAATCCCGTGATGCGCTCGGCAGCCCTGTTAAAGGAGGTGATGCGCCATTCCTTGTCGATGGTGAACAGGCCGCTTCCCATGCTGTCGATGATGGCCTTGATTTCATTGTTCTGGTTGAGGATTCGCTCCCGGTACTGACGGACAGTGCCGGCCATCTCCACAAAGAACCGGGCCAGGAGTCCGATCTCGGTTCTCGATGCGGTAGGAGGACCCACCTCGGAGCATCCCTCGCGAATCCTTTCGGATGCCTTGACCAGGGCGAGGATCGGCATTGTAATGGATTTCGAAAGGAAAAGGGATAGTACCATCCCGATCAGGGCGATGAATGCGATCAGGAAAAGGATCCCATTCCTAAGGGTGGACATGTCCCGGTGCATCGTGCGGAAGGAGATAATGGTTGTGCTCATGCCCATCAGGCCATCGGCGGACACGATACCCATCGATGCCGTATACCCCTCCCTCCTGCCCTCTTCATTGAAGAAGGGGGTCAGGAACGGAGCGGACGAGATCGGCTGAAGATTGCCGATATCCGGTGTTGATCCATGGCGAAAACCGGCAGGGGCCTCTGCGACGACGCGACCATCCGCGTCCAGGACCGCGGCGTAGAGGATGTCCTCGTCGATGGCCAGGTCCTCGACATATCCCTGTATGCGGTCGTATTCGCGGGTGGCGAGGTGGGGGATGGATTCCCTGTTCAACATGCGCGTCACGAATATCCCCTTAGATCGAATGAAGTGCTCGATCGTCTTCGCATGAAGTCGCAGGAAGAGGATATAACTACTCGCCGCGATGAAGAGAACCAGGCAGATGAGTGATATCGAAAGGATTCTCCGGATGGAAATGCGTACCCCCGGCGCGCCTTCCCTGTACTCATCAAACGCTTCGTGTTGCGGGGTCATCGAATCAAATCCCCTTATGAGACGGAGGGTTATTCATCTTTTTTTTCGGCTGGGTCTTCCGTGGCCTTATGGTCGTAATCCTTGAGCGCCTCTCGAATGATGTCCTTCAGTTCCTGGGGTTCCCATGGTTTGGTGATGAAACGACTGATCCCTCCCTTTTTTACCTCATACATCAATTGATCAAGATCGATCTGGGAGGTGATGAGTAACCGGATGGTATGAGGCTGCCGTTCCCTGATCAGGTTCAGCAGGTCGATGCCCTGCATGTCCGGTAACCGGTAATCAGACAGCACGAGATGACACCCGAAGGCCTCCGCCTTGGCGAGGGCTTCGCTGCCGCAGTGAGCGGTCAGGATGCGGTACCCTTCCTTCCACAGAACCCTCTTCAAGGCGTTTGTTACTGAATTTTCGTTGTCCACGATTAAAATTGTATAGGATGTCATTGGGCGCCTCAACAGGAAAAGCCACCCAAATTGTATAGTAAATTGGGCAGAAAGTCAAGAAAATCATATTGCTATGTCAAGCCAAAATAGAAATGGCCCATTTTTACCAGAGTGGAAATGTCCATTGTGGTGGTGAAGACCTCGATTGCGAACGGCTACAGGTAACCAAACGATAAATAAAGAAAAATAAATACATACATATGATCAGCAGCCGCCGGGATTGCGGGCACCCTTATGTACGAAGCAATAGGGGGATGCCCTTTGTAAATTTTTTGCATATTGTGATATTGCCTTCCATGAGGTATCGTAATGTCGTATACTGCCTGTGTGCGAAAATGAGACCATGAATGCATCCGTCGCATGGGGCAAGGCCTTCCCGGGCTTTTCTGATCGGAAGGGGCGGGGAAAGGTCCCGTGGAGACATGCAGGCGGCGCGGGTTGAGTTGATAGCGCCGTTCTTTTTTGTCGATGAAACTGATATAATCGTTCCCTTTATTACGACAGGGGAATGGATGTGCGGCCGATTTGCCGATAAAGAGATAACATTTATTATCGTGCGGAGGGTCGTGCCCTCTTGCAGGGGCGCCGTTTATTTATTATTTTATGGGATGGAAGGATGACTATGGACGCGAGGGATTCTTGGTTGGCTTTAAATCTCATACCCGGCATGAACATTTCCGTGGTGCGGAGGCTGTGTCAGGTTTTCGGTTCCGTTGATATGGTGCTGAAGGCCTCGGCTGAGCAACTCTCAAAGGTTGAAGGGGTGACCCCCGAGCTGGCAAAGAACATGTCCTCCTTTCATGCCGAAAAGGCACTCAAAAAGGAAAAGGGCCTCATGGCCCAACACAAGGTGGATTTCCTGACCATTGAAGATCCCGGCTATCCCGAATCCCTTAGCCAGATATTTGATCCTCCACTGGTCTTGTACATAAAGGGACGCATCATTCCTGACGACAAGATGAGCGTGGCGATCGTCGGCTCAAGGCGTCCGACCATCTATGGAAAGACCGTGGCGGAGGATTTTGCGGAGCGACTGGCGTGCCGGGGGATAACCATCGTGAGCGGGCTCGCGCGCGGGATCGATACCAAGGCACACCGGGGGGCGTTGAAGGGAGGGGGAAGGACCATTGCCGTTCTGGGAAGCGGCATGGATCGGGTGTATCCCAGGGAGAACAAGCCACTGGTCGGGGCCGTCGTGGAAAACGGTGCGGTGGTCTCGGAGTTCCCTATGGGCACCGCCCCGCTTAAACAGAATTTCCCGATGCGAAACCGGATAATCAGTGGCTTGGCATTGGGGACCATGGTTGTGGAGGCAGGGGACGTGAGCGGCGCCCTCATCACCGCGCGGCTTGCCCTCGAACAGGGCAGGGATGTCTTTGCAGTGCCCGGCCCCGTCAATTCACCGCTGAGCAAGGGGACGAACGGCCTCATTAAGCAGGGGGCGAGACTGGCGGATGATGTCGAGGACATATTCGAGGAACTCGGTCCGCACCTCGGTCCGCTTATGACGCGGGAGGCTCCTCCCGTCCGCAGGCGGTCTGTGCACAGCGATGGGGATGATCCGGTATTGTCGGTACTCACCGGCACTCCCCAGCATATCGATGCACTCGTTGAAAAGACCGGGCTCACTGCGCGGCAGTTAGGATCGCGGTTGGTCCATCTTGAAATGAAGGGAATGGTTACCAAGCTTCCCGGCAACATGTATGTAAGGGGTTAGCGGCGCACGCAGATTGTGTCGTCCCTGAAGGAAGTGAATGACATCATGGGACAAGCTCTTATCATAGTCGAGTCTCCTACCAAGGCAAAGACATTAAAGAAAATTCTCGGCTCCCGGTATCTTATCAAGGCATCCGTGGGCCACATCAAGGATTTGCCGAAGAACAGGCTGGGTGTTGACATCCCAAAAGGGTTTCACCCGGAATACATCACCATACGGGGCAAGGCCAAGATCCTCAGCGAGATCAAGAATACCGCCCGCAGTGCCGAGAAGGTCCTCCTCGCCCCGGACCCCGACCGGGAGGGTGAGGCGATCGGGTGGCATATTGCCAATGAACTGGATGTCCCCAAGGACAGGATCTACAGGGTCATGTTCAACGAGTTTACCAAGATGGGGATTCAAAAGGGGCTGGAAAGCCCCCAGCGGATCGACCTCAACAAGGTGAATGCGCAGCAGGCCAGACGGATACTGGATCGTCTGGTGGGGTATCAGATCAGCCCCATACTCTGGGAAAAGGTGAAGTGGGGGCTGAGCGCGGGAAGGGTCCAGTCGGTGGCGGTACGCCTCATCTGTGAAAGGGAGAGGGAGATAACCGCCTTTGTGCCTGAGGAATACTGGAGCATTGATGCCCTTCTTGAGGGGGACACCCCGCCGCCGTTTTCTGCAAAGGTTCATCAACACAAGGGGAAGAAGCTTTCCATACCGGACAAGGATCATGCGGATACGATCCTGAAGGTGCTGAGGGAGGCAACCTATAGCGTTAAAAAGGTTGTCACCCGAGAGCAGCGGAAGCATCCCCTCCCCCCCTTTATCACCAGCACCCTCCAGCAGGAGGCCTCACGCGCGTTTCGATTCTCCGCCAAAAAGACCATGTCCATTGCCCAGGGGCTCTATGAAGGCAAGGACATCGGGGCCGAGGGAAGCGTGGGCCTCATCACCTACATGAGGACGGACTCGACCAGGCTCGCCCACGAGGCGGTGGAAGAGGCCAGACGGCTTATCAGGGAAGGGTTCGGAGACGACTACTGCCCGTCGAAATCCATTGCATACAAGAGCAGAAAGGGCGCGCAGGAGGCACATGAGGCGATTCGCCCCACCTCCGCGGCGAGAGACCCTGAATCCGTGCGCCAGTATCTGGGAGCCGACGAATACGCCCTTTATTCATTGATATGGCGACGCTTCATTGCCTGTCAGATGTCCGACGCCGTTTTCGATGTTACCACCGTCGATGTGCAGGCAGGGGATTACACCCTGCGGGCATCCGGATCAACCATGAAATTTGACGGCTTCCTGAAGCTTTTTCCTCAGAAAACGAAGGGATCTTCGCAGAACGGAGAGGAAGGCCGGGAACGGGAGGACATGAATCCCCTCCCTTCCCTTAAGGAAGGAGAGCGCCTTTCGCTCAAGGAGCTTACCCCCAAGCAGCACTTCACCCAGCCGCCTCCCCGATACACCGAGGCGACCCTGATCAAGGAGATGGAGGAGAAGGGGATAGGGCGGCCGAGCACCTATGCCACCATCCTTGGCACCATCCTCAACCGGGAATATGTGGTGGGCAAGGATCGACAGCTCCATCCGACCGAGCTCGGGTTTATCATCACCGATCTTCTGGTGGAGAATTTCCCTGAGATTCTCAATGTCAAGTTCACCGCTTTGATGGAGGATCGCCTGGATCAGATAGAGGATGGGAGGGAGGACTGGGTCAAGATCCTCGATGCCTTTTATGATGCCTTCCACCAAGCCCTCGACAAGGCGAAACATGAGATGAAGGATGTAAAACACGAAGGAATCAAAACCGACCTCACCTGTGAATCGTGCGGATCACCCATGGTGATCCGATGGGGACGCAACGGGCAGTTTCTGTCCTGTTCGCGATATCCCGCATGCAAAACCACAAAGGAATTCAAGAGAACCGAGAACGGCGAGATCTCCATCGTCGAACCCGAGCCCGCCTCCAGGAAGTGCGAAAAATGCGGCCGGGATATGGTGGTCAAGCACGGCCGCTATGGCGCCTTTCTCGGGTGCAGCGGATATCCGGAATGCAAGAATATCGTCTCCCTCAACAAGTCGGGCACAGGCGCACAGGAGGCCGAGCCCACCGAGGAAAAATGTGAAAAGTGCGGCAGCCCCATGGTCATAAAGAACGGCAGGTATGGCCGATTTATGTCCTGTTCGAATTATCCGAAATGCAAATTCGTCAAACCCTTGGGTATCGGCGTCCCCTGCCCCAGGGAGGGATGCCAAGGGGAATTGGTGGAACGACGTTCCAAGCATGGTCGGGTCTTTTACAGTTGCAGCACATATCCCGAGTGCGATTTTGCCTGCTGGGAGAAACCGATACCGGTTGCCTGCCCCAAGTGTGGATACCCGATTATGCTCGAGACAAACGGAAAAAGACCCAAGAAAAAATGTGGCCGCAAGGAATGTGATTACACCGAGGAACTGGAATGAGCAGGGCATGGGGCGACATGACGGTGTATAGTAAAATATACAATCTATTCTATTGTTTTTTAATGGAATTTCAGCATTTATCCCTCCCGGCCAGGGGAGTAAGGTCGAAACTACACAGAAACAGGACGGTGATCGGCCGTGGCTCGGCATCGATGCGAGGTTTTATTGATAGTAAAATCAATTAGTTATAATGAAAACTCATTGTCAGGGAGTCATGTGGTATGGGGATTGCTTTATAAAAATAGCTTTATTGGTTTATTTGTGTCACGCAGGGCGTCGAAGCCGCCTGTATAAGGGCATAACCGTAGGGGATACAAAGGAAAAAGGGGAAGGATAGGGATTCCTAACAGCAAAGGAAAAGCAATGAACGTGTACCAACAAACGATTAAAACGGACATAGGATGTTCGGGCATCGGCCTGCACAGCGGGAAAAAGGTCAGAATGAACCTGAAACCGGCCCCGGCTGATACCGGCATCATATTCAAACGGGTC
>JBLIRP010000090.1:0-14825 GCA_049472355.1 bacterium
ATTGAAATGGGAGAATGGTTTAATGGCTTCGAGGATTGCCGAGCGGTTCCTGATCTACCGGCGTTTTGCATGACGATCGTCATCGGGTGTCTGTGTGGTGAGGTTGCTCAGAACATGCACGATCCTGTCCTGCGAGTCGATGAATTTCCCTGTTTGTGAGTTTTCACCGTTCATCAGGAGGGAAAAGACGATCCGTTCGCCTTCGTTTGTCCACAGATAACCGGAGAGGGCCGAGACCCCGCGGATTGTGCCGGTTTTGGCGCGCAGCGCCCCCCGTATCCTGCCGTTCAGGGGGCGGTCCTTCAGGGTCCCGTCGAGACCTGAAATGGCCAGGGACGAAATGAATTCAGGGGCGCATTGTTCGGATTCCGCGACATACAAGAGAATATCGCAGATCAATCGGGCGGGTACCCGGTTTTGTGGAGAAAGGCCGGAGCCGTCGTGGATATCCATGCCGGTTAGGTCGATACCACGTGTTTTGAGGGTCTCCTTCACCACGAGCAATCCCTTTTCATAGGTCCCGGGAGGCCCTTCTATCTCCGCCCCAAGGGTCAAGAGGATTTGCTCGGCGATGAAGTTGTTGCTTATCTTGTTGAGGTCCGCGATTATGCGGCTGAGAGGTTTTGATTCGTGGGTGTATAAGGGGATGGCATTATGGGGTGTTTTGCCGTACTTCAATGCCCCCCCACACTCGATCTTCTGTTGTTGCAGGAAACTTCGGAAGGCCATCAGCGTATAGAGGCTGGGATCCTTGATCGCTCGATAGACCTTGACCGGTGATGCGTCAAGGGCGATGTGACCGTGCACCGAAATCACATTCCTTCCCTCGCAATATTCTCTGCCGACGCGCAGATGTCTTTTTCGTCCGGCCCTAACGGTCAACGCCTCGTTGACCAAACTCATACAGGGCACGTCAGGGTCAAGGACCGCATATGCCTTTTGACCCGGGGCAGGTCCGGGCTGAATGAAGACCGTAACGGTATTGAAGTTGAACGAGAGGGGACCGATTTCCGCATTGTACCAGTACGGGGGGCGGTCAGGATTCCATCCCCCCGGACATATGGGGTAATCGAAAAAGGATTCGTCTGCGACGATGTCCCCGGTAATCCTCTTTATTCCCATCATTGCCAGTTCATGAGTCAATGCCCACATCTGCTCATTCACCAGAAAGGGATCACCGAGGCCCTTCAGGTAGATGTCGCCGTTGATCACCCCTTCGACACATCGGGAGGTTGCATGGACCTCCGTTTTGAACCGATAATCGGTGCCGAGACGGATGAGGGCGACTGCGGTGGTGAGGATCTTTGTGTTTGATGCCGGGATGAGGGGAACATCAGGGTTATGGCTCCACAGCACCTCTCCGCTTTTGGCAAGGACGACCTGGCAGCCGATTTTTGCCCCCTCGCGTGAGAGCCTTTCAATGCATCCCTTGATGATGGTAAGTTGCCGCGCCGTCCTCACATTTGGGTCATCATCGGATGCATGAACGGCGCAGGGAGAAAAGAGGAAACGGGTGATCAAAAAAGATGAGATGATGAGCACGCACACAAGGCGCAGGGTTCTTTTCATCGATGATTCAAAGGGGAACTCTGCCAACCGTGTCAATTGAACCATAACGTGCACCCTTTTTCTCCGATACCCGAATGAAGCGCTGAGCACCGACGTGATTTCCTGGGATATTGATGTGTGAACTCCTATAGTTGTAACAGGTAATCCACGCTCAATGCAAGAAGGCGTATAAGATTTTTATCGGCATAATCGCGAAGCCCTTTGGGCAATTGCGGCAGGCAGCAAAGCGCTTTACTGCGCTGCGCCATGGTCAGGATGGGAGCAAATGCCTTAATTGTTGACATGTAAGGGCTTTTTTTATAGACTCGGTGCTGTCCGTTCTTTACGGGACGCAATCCGTCGCTGCGGGCCGATGCCACGGGGGGAGAAGATGGGCAACGAAAAGATCCTGCTGATCGATGGTAACATGGACGTGCTTAAGGCATATCAGTCATTGCTGGATGCGGAAGGATACCGGGCGGATATGGCTGAGAGCGGTGAGGCAGGGCTTTGCATGATGAGGGAACAGGGGCACGATATACTTATAACCGAGATATGCTTTCCTCCATGCCAGTTGAATGGTTTCGCCATTATCGAAGAGGCGAGGAAGATCAAGGGGGATTGTGAGGTTATTGTGGTAACCGGGTATTCGGAGGTCCACCTGGCCCGGGAGGCCATGCAACGCGATGCCGTGGATTTCATTCCCAAACCCTGCCGCATGGATGATCTGATATCGGCGGTAAAGAGGGCCTCCGAAAAAATGCGCATGAGGCGCATGGTAAGGGAATACGGTGAAAATCTGAAGACAATGGTCGATAAAAAGGAACAGGAGATCGCCCGCATAGAGGAAAGGCTGATCCACACCGATAAATTATCCGCCATAGGTGAAATGGCGGCAAGCATTTGCCACGAATTGCGTCAGCCCTTATGCGGCATAAGGGGATTTACCTATCTTGCGGCCGAGTATACCTCGAAAAACAGCAAGGCACGGGAATATATCAAGAAGATCGAGGAACAGACCATCCGGATGGAGCAGATTATCGACTCCATTCGCATCTTTTCCCGAAAAACGGACGCGCGCTTTCTTCCTGTGTCCATCAACGACGTGGTTCTCTCCGCACTGAGCCTTTTCACCCATCAATTCAAGGCGCGGGGGATTCGATTGGTCCAGGAGTTGGGAGATGACCTCCCCAACCTCATTGGAAATCACGGAAACCTCCGGCAGGTGGTGGTAAACCTACTCGCCAATGCCCGGGATGCCTTCGATGACGAACCCGGACGGAGCGAAAGACAGGTAGTCATCACGACGGTCTTCGATCCGGCGTTGGAGAGGGTGGTGCTTTCGGTGGCGGACAACGGGGCCGGCATGGATGATGAACTGCTCGAGCGGATCTTTCATGCCTTCTTTACCACCAAGGAAGAGGAACGGGGTACAGGCCTGGGGCTTTCCATCGTGAGAAGGCTGGTGTCAATCCATCATGGTGAGATCGCGGTGCAGAGTAAGAAAGGCAGCGGGAGCACCTTTATCATTTACCTTCCCATGGGGTGCACCGATACGGACGGAAAATGCCTTGGATCATCGTGGGGGGACGAGACTGGCCACCTGGAGGTTGCCTTGCCGGAGTAAGCATCCCCTCAATACCCAGAGCCTCCTTCCGGATATTGCGAACCGGTTGTGATGATGCCTCCGCCCAGGCACACCTCTTCATCGTAAAACACCGCGGATTGTCCCGGGGTTATGGCGCGCACCGGCCTTTCAAACACCACCCGTACCCGCCCCTCGCCTATTTCTTTCAGGGTGGCCTCCTGTGGAGGCTGGGTGGAGCGTATTTGGGCCAACACCCTTTGAGGCCATGGGCCTGCAATTCGATGTATCCCTTCCACCGTCATTTCCGCCTGCCACAGGTCCTCTTCGGCTCCGACCACGATCAGGTTTCGTTTCGGGTCCAGGGACAGGACGTAGTGAGGACCCTGCTCACTCAATTGGAGCCCCTTTCTTTGCCCTATGGTGTACCTGAAAATCCCTGAATGCGAGCCCATCACCTTCCCCAGCCGATCACAAACGGGTCCCGGGCCAAGGGCATGGGTGGTGATTTTTTCAAGGAAACATCGATAATCGCGAGACGAGAGGAAACATATCTCCTGACTCTCTTCCCTTTTTTGTGTCCACAGCCCGAGTCTCTCCGCTTCTTTCTCCACATCCCGCTTTTTCCAGGTACCGAGCGGGAAGAGCATGCCCTCCAGTTGTCCTTGACTCAGTCGATAGAGGAAGTATGATTGATCCTTTCGTCGATCCGCACCCCTCAGCAGAAGGGCAGACCCCGTCCGGGGATCCCTCTGTATGCGGGCATAGTGACCGGTGGCCACCCGATCGATCTGACGGTCCCGTGCCCAGTCAAGAAGTATCCCGCATTTAATGATTGCATTGCAGTTTACACACGGATTGGGTGTTCTGCCGCTCAGGTATTCGTTGATGAAGGGTTCTATGATTCGGTTGTGAAATATATCCCGCAGGTCCAGGATGTGCAGAGGGATGTCCAGGATACCGGCCGTCTCCCGGGCATGCGCCATGGTATCCCCTTCAATCAGACGGAGATACACCCCGATGATCTCGAATCCTTCCTGCTTCAAGATCCATCCGGCATAGGCGCTGTCGATCCCCCCGCTGAGGGCGAGCGCGATTGTATGGTGTATGGAAAAGGCAGACATGTTGTATAGAAAAAAGAATAATTAATCGTATAAGATCTAAAACAGATTTATTATTTACGCCTCTGGAATTTCTTGACACCGGTTTATCGGTGTGTTATAAGAGTACCGGACAAGGCTCATCTTTGTTGCAGGCATAGAGGCTACAGGGATTTCCCTAACATATGTCGATCGCATAAAAGGAGTTGCCCATGATCGCCCAGATCAACCACGCACTTGATAAATGGGCATTGGCCGTTTACCTCTTTACCCTTGCAGGATTGTTTCTCCACTTCATCGGGAATGTCCTCACTGGTCGCTTCAGAGAACGATTCATTCTCGGGCATCATAAGCAGATAACAGAGGAGGAGGCACCTTCCCCGCCTGCCCGCCTGATGCATTGGATACACCTTTTCTCCATCATCTTTCTCATCCTGACCGGGTTCCTTATCCGCTACAAGATACTCGAAACCTTCATGGAACAATGGAAACGTCATCATTACTGTTTCATGATCCTTATTTGTGGCAATCTCATTGCACGCATTATATATGCCTTCGCCGGAGAAACCAAGACATACAAGGACTTTGCCATCGGAATGAAGGATATCCTGAATACGCCCCAGGTTATTCTCTATTACCTCTTCCTCAGGGATCGCTACGATCATGTGGCGAAATTCGCATCCCTGCAGAAACTCACCTACAACATGTTTTGGATCCTTTTGATTGTCCAGGGATTTACAGGATTTGCCATCCTTGTGCCCGAGGCGCTCCTGGGGTGGACGGGGCTCACGCTCGACACGGGGGTCTTACTCATGAGGGTGATCCACGTGGGTATCACCTGGTTCTATATCCTTGCCACCACCGTCCATGTATACCTCTCCTTCATGGAAGGGTATCCCCTTCTCAAGCTCATCCTCTTCAATGTGGAGCCGGAGACGGTGCGTGAATCATCATGATAGGGCAGGGTGCATGAAAGCGATGACCTTCAAGGGAGGAATACACCCCCCGCATTACAAGGAAACGGCAGACAAGCCGATTATTCTTTGCCCCATCCCTCCGAGGATCTACCTTCCCATGAGTCAGCATATAGGCCAGCCCGCGAGATGCCTGGTGAAAGAGGGGGACCGGGTGAAGGCCCGTCAGAAGATCGGCGAGGCGGAATCCTTTATCTCATCAGCGGTGCATGCGAGCGTTTCCGGAGTGGTGGAGCACGTGGGGTCCCACCTCCATTTTACCGGAAAGATGATGGAGATGGTGACCATCGTACCCGATTATGTGCAGGAAGAGTTACAGGGACGCGGGCCTGACATGAACACCGCGCCTCCGCCGGATGAGATCCGAGAGGATGTCAGGGAGGCGGGGATCGTGGGAATGGGCGGCGCGGCATTTCCAACGGCGGTAAAGCTGAGCCCTCCGCCGGACAAGCCTATAGACAGCGTTATTATCAACGGGTGCGAGTGCGAGCCCTTTCTCACCGCCGATCATCGCTTGATGCTCGAGCAGACGGATCTGCTGATCGATGGATTAAGGCTGATCATGCATTGCGTGGGGGCTCGGAACGGCTACATCGGCATCGAGGATAATAAGCCCGACGCAATTTTTGCGCTGAATGCCGAGCTTCAGAAAGAGGTGCCCGAATGGGCCAGGGAAATGCGGATAGAGGTATGTCCCTTGAAGACAAAGTATCCACAGGGAGGTGAAAAGCAGCTCATCTATGCCATCCTCGGCAGGGAGGTCCCGGTGAGAAGCCTTCCCAGTGTTGTGGGCGCCCTGGTGCAAAATGTGGGTACCGCGATTGCCATATCCGAGGCGGTGCGCCTGAAAAAGCCCCTGGTGGACCGGGTGATAACGGTAACCGGTCCCGCAATCCGGGATCCGCAGAATCTGCGAGTGAAGCTGGGAACCACGGTTTCGTGGTTGATCAAGGTGTGCCATGGTTTTTCCGAGCCCTCCTCAAAGGATATTATGGGCGGCCCCATGACGGGATTCCTCCTTGACAACCTTGAAGTGCCTGTGGTGAAAGGAACATCGGGGATTGTGTCGCTCACCGGCGACCTGGTGGAGGCTCGCCTGCGGCATCGATTGCCCTGCGTCAGGTGCGGAAAATGTGCCGATGCGTGCCCGATGTACCTGGTGCCGAGTCTCATCGGAAGATTTTCGGAAAAGGGGCGCTATCAGGATGCTGAGGAGGCCAAGGCCATGGATTGCATCGAATGCGGCTCCTGCGTGTACACCTGCCCGTCACGGATACCGCTGGTGCAATTGATCCGCGATGCCAAGTCAGCGATACTCTCAATGAAAAGGAGATGAACGGATGGAAAAGGGTGAAAGGCGAGATCGGTTCGTACCGAACACCCCCGCCCATATCTATTCCCCTGTTGATGTAGCTGTCGCCATGAATGACGTGATCATCTCCCTCCTTCCCGCGCTCCTTGCGGCCACCATCTTTTTCGGTCTCAATGCGATCTATTTGAGCATCGTATGTATTTCCGTGGCCGTAATAACGGAACTGGTGATGCGACGGCTCCTCAACCGGCCTTTTTCCCTGTGGGACCGGAGTGCGGTGGTCACCGGATTGCTCCTTGCCCTCACCCTCCCCCCCACAACGTCTTGGTGGCTGGCCGCCCTGGGGGCGTTTGTCGCCATTGCGGTAGCCAAGGAGCTCTTCGGGGGGATCGGCCGGAATATCTTCAATCCCGCATTGTTCGGCCGCGTTTTTATCTTTGTCGTTCCATCGTGGAAGATAGTGCTGGATAATTATGTAAGGCCGATGTGGTGGAAGGGCCCGGGCTTTTTTTCGATCATCACCTCCCGCCTCAAAGACGGCGGGGTGACCATAATGACCCTCGCCGGTCAATACCTGGACGGCCTTACCGGGGCAACCCCGTTGGCGATCGAGAGGGCGGGGGCTGCCGCGGCTGTTCAGGGCGTCCGGTACCTGGACCTGTTTTTGGGGAATATACGGGGCAGTCTCGGGGAGACCTCGGCGCTCGCCCTGCTGGCCGGTGCGGCATACCTTCTGTACCGGGGGCACATCAATTGGCGGATCCCCGGAAGCATCATAGGCACGGTGGCGGTTGTCGCTGTGTTGTGGGGACAGAACCCGGTGTTTCATATCCTTGCGGGCGGCCTGATTCTGGGGGCGTTTTTTATGGCAACCGACTGGGTGACCAGTCCGGTTTCGGCAAAGGGACAGATCATTTACGGGGTGGCAATCGGGCTTTTCATTATGCTGGTGCGACGATTCGGGCTCAAGACGGAAGGGGTTGCCCTGGCAATACTGCACATGAATCCATTGGTCCTCTTTATTGACCGCTATACCCTGCCAAGGCCATTCGGAGGCTGAATATCATTCTGCACCATACTATCGCTTTGATATTCCACAGAATATAGTATATAATAAATTGTCCCTTAAAAATGGACATTTTTGTAACCGCTCATGACAGTGCGGGAAAAGACAAATCGCCCTTTGCGTACGATAGTGATCAATTAAACATTTTCGAACGACTCATTGTGCAGTCGCTCATAGGGAACGGTATGGACAGGAAGGATAAAGACATACGCCAGGAGTACCAGGATTTAAACAGGATCTTCATGAGGATGGGTGATGGATTTCTGGTCATGGACAAGGAAAAGCGAATCATGTTCATGAATCAGCATCTGGTGGGCCTTTATGGATATCAGATCGGCAAGCATTGCTACGAGGTGTTTTTCGACGGCGCGAAACCGTGTGAAGGATGTTCGATCAACGATATCCTGAAAGATGACAAGGAAGTGATGCGACATACGCGCTGTGACAGGGATAAATTCGGCCGCTGGCTGGAAATGACCTGTATCCCGACCGTCTTCGCATCGGATGATCCCAATGAGGAGAATACCTATATCCTTGAGGTCATTCACGACATTACGGCCAGAAAGAAGCTCGAGGATGAAATCAGGGAGAAGAACCTGGAATTGAAACAGAAGAACGAAGAGCTTGAAAATTTCGTCTATACCGTATCCCACGATCTGAAATCCCCTATCTTTTCCCTTCAGGGAGTGGTAAGCGCCTTGATCGAGGATTATGCGGACTCGATGGATGACACCTTCAGGGAGTATCTGGAGGATATACGAAACAGCGCCCAGAAAATGGGGCAGTTGGTCCATGATCTGCTCAATCTTTCCCGTGTGGGAAGGACACGTAATCCACGGGAAGAGGTGCCCGCACGAGCGGTGATCGACGAGGCGATCGAGCAGACGAAATTTCAATTGAATTCCAAGGGGGTTGAACTCTACGTCGAGGAGGAGCTTCCCCTGTGTTACTGCGATAAGCAGATGATCGTATTGGCCCTGGTAAACCTCCTCGACAATGCGGTCAAGTATATGGGTGACAATCCCTACCCGAGCATAGAGATCGGGTGCCGCACCGAGGGTGATTATCAGGTCTTTTACGTAAAGGATAACGGCATCGGCATTGATCCCAAGTATCACGAAAAGATATTCGAAATCTTTCAGTCGTTGGGAGAGATCAAGGACCCCAAAAGCACCGGTGTCGGTCTCGCCATCGTCAAGCGGGTGGTGGAGGTCCACCTGGGAAAGGTCTGGGTGGAATCCGAGAAGGGGAAGGGATCGACATTCCTGTTTCGCATCCCCGGCAAGCAATTAATCCTTGCAAAAACAGGCAGCAACCCATGAGTATCTTGTTGATAGAGGACGACCCGATCCATGTAAAGCTGATTAAAAGGGCGCTCGAAAAGGGGGGATATGGCGACAATATCACCTGTATCAATGACGGGGAGAAGGCGATGCAATACCTCTTCCCCCAGGACCATACTCAACGGCTTCCGCTCCCCAGGCTCATCATTCTTGACGTAAATCTTCCCAAGATAAACGGCATAGAGGTCCTTCGGAGGATCAAGGAAGATGCACGGCTGAGGGGGATTCCGGTGGTAATGCTTACCACCTCAAGCAATCGCGTGGATATGGAGAATTGTTTTCGCAACGCTGCCAACAGCTATATCATAAAACCCCTCGATTTTCAGAACTTCATCGATAAGATGAGGACCGTTGCCTATTATTGGCTCGAGGTCAACACCTCGCCCGAGGAATAATCCCCTGTGTCTCATTCGATGAAGCTTTTCGGTCCCTTTGGCGGCCATCATCCCATACCTTCGATATAATCCATGATCCTCTCCGCAATCCATCGTTTGTCTCCCTTGGGGAGGGGATGAAGCGTGCCTGATCGGTGGACGAGAGTGACCTGGTTCATATCCGAGTCAAATCCGGCATCGGGGAGTGAAATATCGTTGGCGACAATGAGGTCTAGGTTCTTTTGAACCATCTTTTCCCGCGCATGCGGTATAAGATCACGGTCTTCTGCGGCAAATCCCACCAGGACCTGACCAGGTCTCTTTCGTTTCCCCATTGTGGCAAGGATGTCAGGGGTGGGCTCCAGGCAAAGCTCGGTGAATCCGTGCTGTTTTTTTATCTTTGAGTCCCTCTGAGCGACGGGTTTAAAATCGGCAACGGCTGCCGCCATGATGACGAACTCTGCATCGGGAAATGCCTCGTTTACCGCGGATAGCATCTCATCAGCAGTGGTCACCTTTACCAGTGAGACGCCGGCAGGGGGAGGCAGCGAGGTGGGACCGCTTATCAGGGTGACCCGGGCCCCTCGCACACGGGCTGCCTCGGCAAGGGCAAACCCCATTTTCCCCGATGATCGATTGGAGATAAACCGCACCGGATCGACAGGCTCCCGTGTGGGACCCGCCGTAACCAGAAATTTTTTGCCCTTGAATGGGTGCCTCGGGTTCAGGATCTCCTCAACCCTGTCACAGATATCCTCGATCGGCGCCAGGTGGCCTTGCCCGTGTTGGCCGCACGCAACCTCGGCCTCGACGGGATCGATGAAGAAGGCCCCTTTTCCCTTGAGGGCTGCGATGTTGGCCTGGACCATCGGATGGGCGTACATCGAGGGATTCATTGCCGGGGCAATCAGCACGGGAGATCGCTGGGCCAGAAACAGGGCGGACAAGAGGTCGTCGGCGAGTCCGTGGGCAAATGCAGCGATGCAATGGGCGGTGGCTGGGGCGACCAGAAGAAGATCGTTGTGTTGTGCAAGATGGATATGGGGGATCGGACCGCAGGGGGAGGAAGAAAAAAGATCCGTGGCAACGGCATTGCGGGAGATCGCGGCGAGGGTCATCGGTGAAATGAAGCGCTGGGAATCAGCGGTCATCACCACCGTTATCTCCAGGTGCCTTTTCTGGAGCTCCCGGATGATATCAGCAGCCTTGTATGCGGCAATGCTGCCGGTGACACCGACAATGATTCGTTTGGTGGCGGAATCCACGGATAATCCCCTACTCGATACAGGCGGCGAATAACGCGGTATGGCCTAGGATGATACCTGTGCCTCCTGCGAGGATTCCTGAGAGGTAACGGCGTCGGGGGCGGTGGAGTCCTCCTCCTTCTCAGGCTTGTCCTGGACGATGACCTTGCCCTCCAGGATCTCCAAGAGCGCTATGGTCGGAGGCTTTATCTTCTGCGTCCGTACCAGGGCAACCTGGTTGGAAGGCAATCCCCTTTCCTTTGCCATGAAATTGAGCTGCTTGCTTCGCTTTGCCGCCCCTAATACGAGCTTGAATTTTGAGGCAACCGGAGATTCTCCGACGCAAATGTCCTTGTTCTTCATCTATCCTCCTGATATGCAACGATGGTCTGTGTGGTTAAAAAACCTGCAACCGGTGCATGGCGTGCGAAAGGCGTCCATGCCGGCATCCTCCCGCTCACTGAAGATTGTGGGATTCAAGGATGTGCCGAACAATGGGCCGCCGCCTCTTCAGGCGGCATCGTTCAGCCTGAATGATCCCCTTCAACTCTTCTACAGCCATGGTGAAGTCATCATTGATTATGATGTATTGGTATTCTTCAAAGGCCCGCAACTCGGAGATTGCATTCTCCAAACGCAGTTGAATTTCCTCCGGTTTTTCGGTCTGCCTTTTGCTCAGTCGCGCCTTGAGCTCCTGCAGCGAGGGCGGGATGACGAATATGAAGATTCCCTCCGTATAGACCCTCTTCAACATCTTCGCGCCGGAGATATCAATGTCGAGAAGGCAATCGAGTCCCTTGCCTGTCTTATCATTCACAAATTCCTTGGAGGTGCCGTAGTAATGTCCGTGCACCTGTGCCCATTCTGCGAATTGTCCCTCCTCGATCATCCTTTTGAAGATGTCCTCGGACACATAGAAATAATCCACACCATCCGTCTCTCCCCTTCTCTTTTTTCTGGTCGTATAGGAGATCGAGTAGGCGAGTCCGGGGACAAGTGACCGTATCGCCCTGCAGATGCTTGTCTTACCGGCACCCGATGGGGCGGATATAATAAAAAATATTCCTTTCAGCGAATCCGGTTCCATTATATAACGTCGTTATCGATAAGGAGCACTACACATCCTGCTGTTCAGACGAGAATCTCTGGGAGATGGTCTCCGGCTGAACAGCCGAGAGGATTACATGGTCACTATCGGTGACGATAATGGCCCTCGTTCGCCTCCCATGGGTGGCATCAATCAACTTGTTCTTATCCCGCGCCTCCTCTTTGAAGCGTTTCATAGGTGCGGAACTCGGTGTAACAATTGCCACGATGCGGGACCCGACCACGACATTGCCAAAACCTATATTGATAAAATTATGCCCCAAGTATGCCTCCTTCCCTCAGGCGGGATTCCCTGTCTCATTCGATGTTTTGGATCTGTTCTCGTATCTTTTCCAATTCGGATTTGATTTCCACCACACCGGTGGTTATGGGAACATCAAGGGTCTTTGACCCGAGGGTATTTGCCTCACGGTACAACTCCTGCACCAGGAAATCCATCTTCCGTCCCACCGGCCCGTCCTCTGCCAGGAGATCCCTCATCTGCCGAATGTGGGCATCGAGCCGCACCTTTTCCTCGGTGACATCGGATTTCTCCGCCTGCACTATCATTTCCTGCTCCAAACGTTCATCCGGGACCTCGATGTTGAAGGTGTCCCTTATCCTTTCCTGCAAATTGGACCGGTATTCCTTCACCGATATGGGGATTCGCCTGGCAATCACCTCAAGGTGCGTGGAGATGGCATCCAATCGTGCCTGGATGTCATGACTCAGGGTCTCTCCCTCCCGCCTCCGCATATCCAGAAGATTCTTCATCGTATCATCCAATGCCTGCCTGATCACCGGCCAAAACTCCTCTTCGGAAAGGCATTCCCTTATCTTGATAACATCCCCGCATCGAAGCACATCCTGGAGCGATATCCCCTCCCGGATTCCAAGCTCATCCCTGAGGCGATCAAGACATCGGTAATATTGACCCGCCAGAGGGAGATCCACTTCGAGGAGGTCATTGGTCCCGGTGTGGTCGATGGTGACACTAACCTCAATCCTTCCTCTATTGATGATACCCTTGAGGTAATTTCTCACCTGTATGTCCAGACCGTTGAACCCGCGGGGGAGTCGCGTAAAGATATCCAGGAATCGATGGTTGAGTGATTTAATCTCAACGGTCACGGATGAACCGGCATGGTCCACAACACCCCGTGCAAAACCTGTCATGCTTTTAATCATTCCCATTACCCAAACATAGTATCTAATCACAGGATTGCTGCGATGCTCATGAAGGATCAACGAACGCTGAAGGCAAAAGGAGCGTGTATGTTCGTAAGGCCATAGAGCAAACAATTTTACAAAATTCAGTCCTTTTTGTCAATCTATGGTATGATTCATGGTATGATTCATGTATGATTCGATCGGGAATCCTCATTTTGGACCTTCGGGCCGTGAGCCCACGACGATCCAACATCAAAATTGGAATTCCTGATGATTCGACCGGCAATTGCGATGGTAAACCCCCGGTTCAGGGATGTATGCGCACATACGTGCTTCACGGGAATTTCCAAGAGGCATCCCAGTATACCATTGTAAAGGCTCTTCCCGTGATTACGTGACGAGGCAATTGGATTTGCGGTAATCTGCGCGGGCCTTGACGGAGGGGCGTAAAAAGACAACCCGCCAAGGGGAGATCCCTTGGCGGGCGGAGATATCGTAATGTTGTGTTAAATGAGTGCCGGCAGCAGCTCCAGTTCGAATTGACCGACTTCGTATATCTTCACATTTCCACCTTGATAATCCGCAATCTGGTAGGTGCCCGTCAGGTGGGTCGGGGTATTGAGCGTGCAGATGACATCCACCGTCAGTGGCTTCGGACCGAAGGAGGTCTGTACCGAGCCCTGGAGGGTCACGAGGTTGTTCGATGCGGTTCCGTTCAAGGTGACCCCCGCACCCAGGAAGGCGTTCAGCTCAAGCACGGCAAATCCGGATACCGAGCCCGCAATAAAGGGATCCTCGACGATGTCCAGTGTCATGGGACCGGCGAGGATGGCAGATGCGGTGCTGTCAACCGCGATCCACTGGCCCACCCATGTTCCGTTTTGCTCTGCTATGTAGATCGGGAGAAGCGTCGTCCCCGCTATGCCGGCTAGCGGTAGCGTCAAGGCCGGTGAGGGTAAGAGCGAGAGCGGAGAGAACGGCGCGAGCGGCAGGAGTGCCTGGGTTGCAGCGGTTGGTGTCGCCGTGGTTGTTGGTTTCAGCAGACCCAACTGATTGAGAAGATAACCGGTGCTGAGGAAGTCCTGGGCAAGGCCGTTCATACCGTACATGCCACCAAGCCCATAAAGTCCCATGCCGCCGAGTCCGTACAGCCCCATGCCGTAAAGGCCGCCGAGTCCATAGAGCCCCATGCCATACAGCCCACCAAGTCCATAGAGTCCCATGCCGCCAAGTCCATAGAGCCCCATACCGTACAAGCTGCTGAGTCCATACAATCCGCTGAGTCCGTAGAGTCCCATCCCGCTCAAACCATAGATCCCGCCAAGCCCGTATAGCCCGCCGAGGCCGTATATACCGCGCCCCAGGAGCCCACCGTAATAGGCCGAGCCCTGCTGTGGAAGGATGAGTGAGAAAAGGAGCAGAACGAGGATCGGAAAGATCAAAATCGAAATCTTCTTCTTGGCCATCTCCATAACCTCCTTTAGGTGAGAGTTAAGATCCCTTTTCCTCCTTTACCTTAAAAACTATAAAAAATTTTTTTAAATTTCAGTTAATATTTTTTTGAAGCAAGGCCGATGCCAAAAATAGAAGGGGATATATAATGAAATTACTAATTAATTTTCAGACTGTTAGAAGCTTAACACAGGCGAAAATGACTGAGGTGACGATCCTCGCAGGGGGATAAAATCTGGTTGTCTGTCATAAAATCTATACGAGCACAATGCATATGTGCGGAAATAGATTTGATGCCCCGGGGAAGGTTCTCTATAATTGGTATGTTCTTCGTCCTTGGCTGCCGCCGAATCGAGAGGATGCATCAAAGACCCATTGCTCACCATTGAGCAGCTACAAAAAAGGAAAGTCCAGTGGATAGTTTTGTGATAAAGGACATAGTCAATGAGCTTCGATCCTGGGCGGTCCCCGGCATTATGCGGGAGATCGTGCAGGCCACGCCGGGCACCCTGTGGTTCAAGATAAAGGGAATGCGTCAGGAATGGGTACTCCTTGCCGCTGGGGACCCCTT
>JBLIRP010000091.1:0-14561 GCA_049472355.1 bacterium
CGAGGCTGCAAAGGGCGACAGGGTATCGATTTCGGGTGATTCCTGATCCGTGGGCCGGAAAAGGACCGTTGCGTGGGGAATGAAATGCCGCCTGAGTGGGCCCAGCATCTCCTGGGTATCGGGGGCATCCGAGCGGCCGGCAACGACCACCTCGCAGGAGGGCCCCAGCCCGAAATCCACGGCGACCATGAAATAGGGGTATGCCTGGGGCACCTCGCCGACCCGTTGGGAAAATGCGCGTCCTATGGCGGCGGCCTTCTCTTCAAAGCGGGAATCACCGGTAATGCGGGCAAGCCTCAGCAAATTCATCATGGAGGCCGCATTTCCCGACGGCACCGCCCCGTCGTAGATCTCCTTCTGGCGAACCATGAGACCCTCACCGTCATCGGGGGTGAAATAGAACCCCCCCGCTGCGCTATCCCAGTAGTGCCTCTCCAGATCCTGGTACAGGTGCAGGGCTGATTGAAGGTATGAACCCGTAAAGGTGGTCTCGAAGAGCTCCAGCATCCCCCATATCAGGAAGGCATAGTCATCGAGGTATCCCGTTATGCGGGCACTGTCGTCCCGGTAGCGGTGCAGAAGCCGTCCCTCCGGTGTGCGCATCCGGCCGAGGATGAAATCCGCAGCACTCCGGGCGGCATCCGTATATGCCGGTTCGTCGAATACCCGGCCCCCCTTTGCGAGTGCGGCGATCATGAGCCCGTTCCAGTCGGTGAGCACGGTGTCGTCCCTTGCAGGACGCACCCGGGTCTGCCTGGCGTGAAACAGCACCTCCCGGGCCTTTTCCATGCGCCTCGCAATCTCCGATACGGGGGCGTTCAATTCACCGGCGATGTCATGCAGGGATTCCCTCATGCGGAGGATGTTTGTGCGTGTACGGGAGGGATTGAAATTCCCCCCCTCGGAGAGGTTGAATACCCTGATGACAAGCTCTGCATCATCCTGCGGGAGGAGTCGCTGCACCTCCCCTGTTGTCCAGAGATAGAATTTACCCTCCTCCCCCTCGCTCTCCGCATCCTCGGCTGCGTAGAATCCCCCTCCGGGTGCGGCCATATCGCGGAGCACATAGGTGAAGATCTCCCGGGCGGTGCTCGCATACCCTTCATTCCCGGTTGCCTGGTATGCCTCCGTGTAGGCCATTGCCACCAGGGCCTGATCGTAAAGCATCTTCTCGAAATGCGGCACGAACCACTGGGAATCGGTGGAATAGCGGTGAATACCGAACCCCACCTGGTCGTATATACCCCCTCGCCGCATTGCCTGCAGGGTCTTTTCCGCCATGCCCAGGGAGGCAGCGACCCCCTTTCGCTTCCAATAGCGGAGCAGAAAAAGGATGGTGTGTGGAGAGGGAAACTTGGGCGCCCTGCCGAATCCCCCGAACCGGGAATCAAAATTCAGCACAAGCGATTCATAGGCTGCATCAAGCATCGATTCATCCGGTTCCGCAGGCATGGGGTATTCCTCTCCCTTCCGGAGCACCTCTGCAACCTGGCCCGCATATGCAATCACCCGATCGTGGTTCCTATTCCACAACGTGGTGATCTGCGGGATAAGCTCACGCAATCCTGCCATGCCAAACCGGCTCTCCTTGGGAATATAGGTGCCTGCGAAGAAGGGGGTCTTATCCGGCGTCAGGATGACGGTGAGCGGCCAGCCCCCGCTCCCTGTCATCATTTGGCACACCGCCATGTATACCTTGTCGATGTCGGGACGCTCCTCCCTGTCCACCTTGATGCACACGAAGGCATCATTCAGCATGGAGGCGATCTCCGGGTCCTCGAATGATTCCCTGGCCATTACATGGCACCAATGGCAGGTGGAATAGCCGATGGAGAGAAAGATGGGTTTATGCTCCCGCGCGGCCTTTTCAAACGCCTCCTCACCCCAGGGAAACCAATCCACAGGGTTGCCGGCGTGCTGGAGAAGGTAGGGGCTCTGCTCGCGCACGAGACGGTTATGACCTTTTTCAGTAGCACCGTTCGGCGGATGTGCGGTCATATTGCCATGTTCCTTTCAGGAATGCCGCAGGGGCATATACCCCTCGGCTGCGATACATCCGATGCGTGCAGCGGTGACAACAGGTGGGTGCTCTTCATGGAACTATGGGAAAATCCCAAGCATGTCGGGGATGGGTGGCATGCACCGTTTGTGCTGAGAATATTCGACCAGTTCGATAATCCTATCCACCCTGCCGGGGTCGAACCCCAGGTGCAGTAATTCATCACGATCCTTCCCCCTGTCAATCATACTGTACAGGATCGCGTCGGCCTCCTCATACCCGACTCCCAATTCCTCATCATCCCGCTGGCCGGGCCACAGATCCGCCGAGGGGGGTTTGGTGAGAATGGAGTCGGGGACCTTCAGATACCGGGCCAGCTCATAGACATGGGTCTTATACAACCCCCCCAGGGGTTCCACATCGACGCCGCCGTCTCCGTATTTGGTAAAGTATCCGAGCAGTATCTCCGACCGGTTCCCGGTGCCCACCACAATGGCTCGGCGTTCCGCCGCGATGTCGTAGAGCACCGCCATTCTTTCCCGGGCCATCTTATTCCCCTTGCGAAATCGGTCGGCGTCGGGGCATTGTGCATAATAGGTATCGATACATGGTCCTATATCCATGATGACATGATCGATCCCCAGCGCCTCCACCACCAGAAGCGCATCCTCGATGTTTCCTGCGTGATAGGGCATGATGACCACCTTTATGGCGTCCCTCTCCAAGCTCCGCACCAGGAGAAATGCCGTGACGGCCGAGTCCAGCCCCCCGGAGAGGCCGAGGACACATCTGGGCCTCGATGCACGGGTGAAGCGCCGCAGAAACCCGACGATCTCGCGGCATGCGCTTTTAACAGGCAATGGAGGCAGACTGTGGGGGAATCCTTCCCTACTCATGAACGTGTTCCATCCGCGTGCAACTTGAGGCTATCGAAGACCGGAGTAAACAGGGTACGAAATTCCATACAAAACGGCGTCCGTTTTCTGCAAGGCAAAAAGGATAATGTTTTTCAATAGTTATTCAACATACGCCTATACTGTACCATTTCGTTTTGACCGCTGTCAAGCAAGGGATTTACGCCAAGGCGCCATTAAAAAAGGGGGAACGGGTAGGTGAACATCGAAGGGATAAAGGGAACGGGTGCAGTCCACGGAAGTGCGGAGTAAGACGGTGAAAAGGCAGCGGAGGTGATCCGGGAAAGATCGGGGTATCCCGATCGGAGAAATGACACGGGATTATACACATCATAGGGTGCAAGGAGGGGCGATATGGTCTGGATGTTGTTCAGGCGCAGCGGGTAGGGAAGCACGTTGTAATCGGGATCGGCGGGGATTGTCGTATAGGGCATGGAAAACGGGTCGTATGAGCTGTATTGATTCTCCGTGTAGCCGCTGAAGGGACTCGACAGTGTCCTGAGCATTGAGGCAAGGATTGCAAGCTCGATGACAAAGGGATTCTGGGAGGGATTGGTGATCGAAAGTTGGGCATAAATCCGGCCTGCGCTCAAAAAAAGGACAATGAACACGGGCATGATTGATGCGGCCACCCGTTGAATGAGTCGCCGCTTGATGATGTACATCCCTTTCCCCCCGCAGTATGAGTGCCTTCCCGCATCAGTAGATCATGGAGCGAGCCCATTGCCGGTCATGGGCATATGCGCTCGCACCTGTTGATTACTGCAAGATGAATACCATAAGGCGCTCGCCTGACAAGTCTGGTTGGCAAGTAGCGAACCCTTTTGGCGGCCGAAAGGGGCAGCGTAGAGGCTCCGCTTCGCTTCGCCCTAACAAAGTTTGGTTTGTGGCTCCGCTTCGCTTCGCCCTGGCAAGCTTGGTTTGTGGCTCCGCTTCGCTTCGCCCTGAAGGTTCGGTTTCCTGCCTTCCCGTCTGATACTGGGCAAATACATAGGGCTGAACTTTGTGTCCCCATGTGCCGATAAATAAGTGTCGGGGATACTATGTGTCCAGCGATCAGAATGGAGGCTGCAAGGTCCCGTAAACCAAAATGCCAACCAGAACAAGGATGGATGGTGAACATATGAAAGCCAAACAGGAAAAACATCGCGACTCCGATTACTCGAATGTTGCCACCTGTCAGAAGAAGATCCTCGTCATCGATGATGAGCACATGGTATGCGAGACATTACAGGATATCCTCCAGGAGGACGGCTATGTGGTGCGCACCGCATTGAACGCACTGAGTGGTTTGGCGGAGATCGAAAAGGACCCCCCTGATCTCGTCATCTCCGATTTGAAGCTCCCCGACATAAGCGGACTCGAACTGCTCAGGAGGGTAAAGCAGGATCGCCCCTATCTTGAAATCATCATCATGACCGGACTCGGGGAGGCTGAAACCTATCTGGAGGCAAAAGAGGAAGGGGCCTTTGACTACATCATAAAACCGATCAACATCCCCATCCTCAGGCTCATGATATCGAAGGTGCTCCACCAGAACTAACCGGCGCCGTATGCCGGATGGCGCGATCTGGTAATCTGCTGGACCCTCCGCCCCGCCGCTCCCCTTGACGATATTGACCCTTGTGCATGGGTATGCTACAATCAACCCGCCTTTTGAGAAGTGATTGTCACCTTTAAATCCTGTTCTACCGGCACGGCATGAAGAGTGCACCGAGGATCTCTGTAATGTCCAGACATAAAAAGATTATGCGCATCAAGGAGATGGAGAGAAGACGGAGAAGACGGGCGAAACGGCTCAAGCAACGGATTGCGGAATTGAAGAAGCAGAAAAAGGGCAATGCACGCCAGGCGAAGGCGAGCCAATAGATCCGTCCCGGCTGAAACGTCACCCGAAATTCCTCTTTCCATGATGCCATTCAATCCAACTAATGGTGTTACATCCCGAAGATCTTTCCCGGATTCAGGATTCCGCGAGGATCAAAGAGGGCCTTTATCCGCCTCATCACGTCCATTCCCTGTTCATTGATCTCCATGGCCAGGTACGGGGCCTTGGTTACGCCGATTCCATGCTCCCCGGAGATGCTCCCCCCTAACTCCAGGGTCATGCGAAAGATCTCCCTGACAGCAGCCTGTATGGTTTTCCCCTCCCCCTTTTCATCCCGCACCAGGATATTCACATGGATATTGCCGTCCCCCGCATGCCCGAAATTCGCCATGGTCAGGCCGTAACGAGAGGCGATCCGGTCGAGCCGCTGAAAACACTCGGCCAGCCGATCGCGCGGAACACAGATATCCTCGTTGATCTTCCGGGCGCCAAGGCGATAGATGGCCGGAGAGATCGAGCGTCTGAAGTGGAAAAGCTCCTCCCGCTCCTCATCCGTGGAGGCAACATCAAGCCCCTGTCCCGGGAAGAGGGCCTGTATGCGCTCAACCTGCCGTCGCACCTCTCCCGATTCCCCATCCACCTCCATGAGGAGCATGGCATCGCTTCCCGAAGGCAGATCCATATCAAGGCCCGCGCACACGCACTGAATGCTCGATTTGTCCATTATCTCCAAGGTGGACGGGGTGATCCCCGTGCGAAGGATCGCCATGACACCGGAAACCGCCTCCTGTGCGGAAGGGAGGAAAAGGCGCATGGCCCGCACCGCCTCCGGCTTGCGCGTCAATCTGAGAAAGACCCTGGTGATGACCCCCAGGGTTCCTTCCGAGCCGACCAGGAGCCTGGTCAGATCGTATCCCACCACGGACTTCAGTGTCCGTGCACCGGTCGTCAGAACGCCGCCTCCCGGGAGCACCGCCTCCAGCCCGAGGCAGTAATCCCTGGTCACGCCGTATTTGACCGCCTTCGGGCCCCCGGCATTCTCGGCGATGTTCCCCCCGATGGTACAGGACTTCAAACTGGCGGGATCCGGGGGATACATGAGCCCTTCCCGATCAACCGCATCCCGGAGGTCGCCGGTGATGACCCCGGGCTCAACCTCTGCAAGCATGTTCGCGCGGTCGATATCCAGGATCCGGTGCATCCTGGACAGGGCGAGCACGACCCCCCCCTGGACCGGCACGGCCCCGCCGGTGACACCGGTGCCCGCCCCCCGGGGAACGACGGGAACCCGTTCCCGGTGGGCCCATCGCATGGTCTCGATTACCTCATCCCGACTGGCCGGGACAACGACAAGATCGGGCGATCCCGATATATTGCTGGCATCGGTTCGATACACCATGAGCGATTCGGGGGATGCAAGCAGGGATGATGCACTGACGAGGCCCTTCAGGCCTTCAATCCTGGAGGGAACGATCATTACTTCCTTTTCTTGTCTGCGTAGAGGGCGGAATCCGCCTTGTTGACGAGCTCATAGTCGGTCTGCGCGTCTTCAGGGTAGGTGGCGACCCCTGCACTGATTGAGATATGGAGCCGTTCCGAAATCCCGCTGTAGGAGAACCCCCGCTCCTCCAATGCCTTCTTGATTCTCTCCACCGCAATCAGGGCATTCTTCTTGGGTGTCTCCGGCAGGATTGCCACGAATTCGTCCCCGCCGTACCTGGCCACGATATCGACCTCCCGGAGGCCGCCCCGGATCATCATGGCCACCTCCTTGAGCACGTAATCACCCACCTGATGTCCATAGGTATCGTTGAACGTCTTGAAGAAATCGATATCGAACAGGACCAGGGAGACCCGATGGCGGTACCGGGATGACATCTTGAGGATCTTGTTGAGGTTCCGGTCGAAGTACTCCCGATTGTACAGATTCGTGAATGCGTCGAGATTGATGAGCCTCCTGAGGTCCCTGAACCGCTCCAGCTTCGCCTCGATCCTCACGATGAGCTCGAGGGGGTCCAGCGGCTTCGGGATATAATCGTCCGCCCCCATCTTGAGGCCGCCGATCCGATCACACACCTGTTGATTATCGGCAAGAAGGATCAACGGCACCGCCGCGGTCTGGATATTCTGGCGCACCCTGATGCAGAACTCTATCCCGCTCAAACCGGGCATGTCCACGTCGGAGAGGATGAGGTCGGGTACGGTTTCCGCCAGAAAGGCAAGGCCTTCGTCCGCACTCTTGACATGATGGACGGTATATCCGGCCGACTTGAGGGAATTACAGATGACATGTCCGGTATCCCAATGGGGAACGACAACGAGAATCCTCTTGGGAACCGCTTTGAGATCAAACTCTTTACCTTGATAGGGACTGTCGTCTGTCATACTAATTTTATCGACCTTCTATCGCAAAATGAGCGATCACGGAGGAAGAATAAACGCACTGGTCAAGCCGTTTCAGCGTTTGCCGGTGGTATGTTTCCAATCCTGGTGATCTCCACACGCCACAGCCTGCGCTCATCCGCCTTCCTGACGATAAAGCGCAGTCCTTGAAACACGACCTCCTCCTTCTCCTTGGGTATGCGTTCAAACAGGTGGAAGAGGAGCCCGCCCACTGTTTCATAGTCGCCCTTGGGGATTTCCAGGCCGAAGAATTCCTCGATCTCCTCGATGTCGATATGGGCATCCACCGAGATGGTGCTCTCATCGAGCTTGATGAGACGTTCCCTTTCAATATCGTATTCATCGTGGATCTCCCCGACCAATTCCTCCAGGAGATCCTCTATGGTCACCAGTCCCGCGGTGCCTCCGTACTCGTCCACCACAATGGCCATATGAACCTTCAGCAATTGAAATTCCTTGAGCAGGTCGATGATCTTCTTGGTTTCCGGAACGAAGTATGACGGCCGCATGATTTCGCCGATCTTTACATCCCTTTTGTTGGATCTGAAGACCTTCAACAGGTCCTTGGCATAGACGATCCCCGCGATATTGTCTATCTTCCCGTCATAGACGGGAATGCGCGAATGTCCCTTGGCGAGGATTATATCCAGTACATCATTCAGACCTGCATTGAGGGGACAGGCGGCGATTTCAACGCGAGGCACCATCACCTCGCGGACGATGGTGTCCATGAAGGTAAACACGCTGTGGATGAGCTCATGCTCCTCCTCTTCGATGATACCCTCCTCTTCCCCCTCGTCGATGAGCCGGTGAAACTCCTCTTCGGTCGCGATTCCCCGGCGTATGAGCCTGCCCAGGCCTATTCTCCGCAGCCATGTATGCAACAACGGCTTCTTTGAGGGTGCGCCGGAGGAATTCTCCGGGGCATCATCCGATCGCATGGTGTGGTCCCTTTCCTGTTGGCAGGGCACAAGGCCCTTTAGGGTGATTCGATTTCTGAAAGGACGACCCTCTCCTGCGCCTGCATCCTTTCAGCATCACGTTTTTCCATATGGTCGTATCCGAGCAGATGCAATATCCCATGAACAAGGAGAATCGTCAGCTCGCGGTCCAGACTGTGTCCCACTTCTTTGGCCTGCCGGGCGGCCGTTTCCACGGAGATTACCACATCCCCGAGGAGCTGGGGCTGGATGTCCGTCCATTCCCCTTCCCTCATCGAGAACGCGAGTACATCGGTCGGCTGGTCGATCCCCCGGTAGCATTTGTTCAGCCTTCTCACGTATCGATCACTTACGAATAGGATGCTCACCTCCTGGGTTTGTAAGCCCAAGACGCCGAATATCCTCTCCACCACCCTCCTCATCAGCGGGATTTCCAGACTTACCTTCCTTTGCCGGTTTTGGATAGATATCTCCACCCTTTTCCTTTCTCTGTTCTTCCTGGACCTGCGAACCGGGATATACAATCCGGGGATGGAATATTCCGGTGAGGATGAGGTTGAAGGAACTGGCGATCTGATGGAGATCCTTGAGGGTAAGCTCACACTCATCCAACTGCCCGTCCCGGAAGATGTTGTTGATGGTGTTTTGAATCATGCCCTGAATCCGGGAGGGACGTGGATCGGTCAGTGTCCTCGATGTTGCCTCGACCGCGTCGGCGAGCATGACGATCCCCGCCTCCTTGGTCTGAGGCTTCGGGCCGGGATAGCGGTAATCCTCCTCCTTGACCTCCTGGCCGTCCTTTGCCTTCATCTCCTTCGCCTTGGCATAAAAGTACTTGATAAGTGCGGTCCCGTGATGCTGTTGTATGATGTCGATGATCGGCTTGTTCAGTTTGTATTTCCTTCCCAGTTCCATGCCGTCCTTGACGTGCGAACTGAGGATGAGGCCACTCATGCTCGGCGAGAGGTTTTCATGTTCGTTACGGTAGTTCATCTGGTTCTCGATATAGTACCGGGGCATCTTGACCTTCCCGATATCATGGTAGTAGGCGGCGACGCGGGCGAGGAGGGAATTGGCATTGATGGCCTCGCAGGCGGCCTCCGCAAGATTGGCCACCACGATGCAATGGTGATAGGTGCCCGGGGCCTCGATGGCGAGACGACGCAGGAGCGGTTGATTCAGATTGAGCAATTCCAGCAGCCTCACATCGGTCGTCACCTGGAAGAGCCACTCCATGAGGGGCATGAGGGCAAGAACGAGGGCCATGACCGAGATGCCTCCCAGGAAACCGAAAAATATGTCAAAGAGCCCTGTCAGGGAGAAAAGCGTTCCCTGTATCAGGTCCAGGGGAATAACGATCCCCACGTTCACCAGGCCGACGATAAGGCCGGATTGTACGATGGATGCCCGGTTCTTCTTCAGCGAGAGGAGGTAGATGCCTCCCAGGCTTCCCAGAAACGCAAGTATGAAGAAACCCAGGTCGCGGTTCAGGAGTATCCCCGATAGTATAGCCACAATGGCGGCGACCACCACCGCTATTTGGGCATCGAGGAGGATGGCCACGATGAATGCGGCTGCTGCAAAGGGAAAGGCATAGTAATAGCTCGAAACAGGGATGATCTGTATCGTTGAGTGGAGCCCCTGGGCGATGAATACCCCGACACGCATCAGGAATATGGTTATGATGATGCTCAGGGATATGAGCAGGAGATTTTTCAGGCTCGACACCGGTTTCAGATGAAATCGCTTCAGAAGGATGAACAGGATCATCAGGCTGAGCCCGACAATAAGAATCAAGCCAATGATGGTCTGAACCACCTGTTCGCTCTTCTTCACATCCATCAACGCATTCAATTTCTCCACCTGATCGAGCTTCGCCCGTTCCCCCTCCCGGATGATCATCTCCCCCTTTTTTATATGAAAAAAGGCGGGCTTGACCGCCTGCCGGGCGCGCTCCATACGGGCGCGCGTCTCGCTGAGGTTGAATGTCAGGTTGGGGGATATGATGCCGTGGAGTATGGCGATCACCTTCTCCTGCAATTTCTGATCATCGGGCAGCAGGGATTGCTGTTTCGTCTCCACGAGTTTCTTGGCGCCTTCCAGGTCCAGTATCTGGGAGATGTCTTCCACCTTGAACTCGCTTTGCGTGCTCACATTCCTCCAGATGAGCCCCCGCTCCCGTTCGTTGAAATTGAATGAATAGCTCGGAATGATCCCCTTCTTCATCACCTCATTGAGCGCCTGGATCATCCCCCTCTCGATATCGGTATCAAAATTGCGTTTTTCGAACATGAGGTAGGTCTTATACTCAAGACCGATACCACCTGTCTGGGTGAATTTCGTCCACTCCTGCTCCCAATCCTTTTCCGTATCCGGTGAAGGTGCGGCACCGGAGGGGGCGGCCCCCTTCTTTTTTGTCTCCTCCTGTACCGGCGCATTTGCATCCTCGAGAGACTGGGGATTCTTCATCAGATAGAATGCGCGCATATGTTCGAACAGCCCCTGGATGCGCTCCACCAGCTCCGAACGGAGGCTGTTGTTGTAATCATATACGGGGAGCACCGCCCTCTCCGCATCATTTTGCCGCTGTATCGTGGTCTCATGATCCTCGACCGAGAGGTCCCAGGGGGCCTTGATGTTTTTGGCGCTTATATCGCCGACCTCCACGGAGGAGATCTTGAACCTGAGACTGGGAACGATAAAGAGGGCGAGAACCAGGGTGAGGGCGATCCAGAGCATGTATAACCGGAAACGGTACTCCTGATAGACGGGGGTCTTCTTCCCCTTTTGCAGGGCACCCGTGCCGGTCCCCTTTTTTTGAGGGGAGAGTTCCTTGATTTTTACCTTTTTGGGCTTGTCAGCCATCCCCTTTATCCTCTTGAAGGCTGGGTCTTGTGATATTCCTCATAGGCCTTCACTATCTGCTGGACAAGGTTATGGCGCACCACATCCAGCTCAGAGAAATACACGAACTTGATCCCCTCGATCCTCCCCAGGATGGACTGAACCTCTACCAGTCCCGATACCCGCTCGGGAGGAAGGTCGATCTGGGTGATATCGCCGGTGACCACCGCCTTGGAGCCGAATCCCAGCCGGGTGAGGAACATCATCATCTGCTCGGAGGTGGTATTCTGGGCCTCGTCCAGTATGACAAAGGCATCGTTGAGTGTCCTGCCGCGCATATAGGCGAGCGGGGCGATCTCTATGGTGTCCCGCTCGATCAATCGCTTCGCCCTGTCCGGATCCATCATGTCATAGAGCGCATCGTACAGGGGACGAAGATAGGGATTGACCTTTTCATACAGATCACCGGGCAGGTATCCCAGGCGCTCCCCCGCCTCAACCGCGGGTCTGGTCAGGACGATCCTGGTGACCTGCTTTTCGATGTAGGCGGAAACCGCCATGGCCATTGCCAGATAGGTCTTGCCCGTTCCGGCGGGACCTATGCCGAACACGATGTCGAAGGTGCGCATGGCGTCGATATAGAGCTTTTGCACCTTGCTCTTCGGCCTGATAATCCTCTTATGCCCGGGCACTTCAATACGATCGAGGAAAATCTCCTTCAGATCCACCGCAGGGTCTTGCTTGACCAGCCTGTCGATGAATCTGATATCCTCCTCCCTGACCACATACCCAAGATTGGCCAGGGAAATCAGCTTTTCCACCACCAGTGCCGCCTTTTCCACGTTGGCGGGCGGACCCTGGACGTGGAGCTCGTTTCCTCGGGTGGATATCCTGACATGGTACAATCCCTCAATCACCCTGATATTCCTGTCCTGATGGCCCAGAAACGCAGGGACGCTCTCCATTGCCGCAAGGTCGAACGTGCAGGATCGGTTATTCGCTATGTCCTTTGATCCAGAAATCGCTATGTTTCCCCACCATAGAGTGACGGTTCACAATTCTCCGGTGAACGCATAGTCTCCACCCCTCGGTGAACAGCTGTTTGCCCGTCCGCGGCGCCTCCAACCGGTCACATTCCGCGGTTGAACCAGCACGTCGGGCATCATGCGCCCATCAAAAAAAGACCCCTGATTTCTCGAAGAGGAACAGGGGTCTTTAGTCGAATGCTTTGTATCTTTTCTGTGCGAAATCGATGTTGTGGCCAATGTCTCCACGCCACCAGGGGACGGGCCTATTTGCCGTCAAAGAGAGACCATGGCCCCCGGTGTTTGGCCGTATAAACGGCATCCTCAGCCTCTCCGGGGCTATAGTTTCTCGGTATCTTGAAGCTCTGGCCGGGATAGATCAAATCAGGGTCCTTGATCTGTGAGCGATTTGCCCGATAAATCAACGGCCACTTAAAGGGGTCCGCATACACGACATCATAATCCGAAATGACCCAAAGGCATTCCCCTTTTTGAACGATGTGGCTCCCGTCGGTTTTTTCAGGCACCCTGGGTTGCTCCACCACCTTTTGCGATTCGATCTCTGCAGCGCGTTTGGCGGCAAGCTCGAGCCTGCGGGCCCTCTTCGCCACATCCTCAGCCTTTTCAATGGCGATGGGGTACTGGCCCCCGATATATGCGGTGTCCGCCTCTCCGTATAATGCCTCCACATTGCGATACCCCTGGGGATCATGGGTCTCCGCCCCTGCCATTTTTGCCGCCGTAAGCGCATCCCTTGCATTTTTGAGTGCAGCGGAGGCCTGTTCCCGTAGTTTCATCAGTTCCTCTTCAGCAATGCTCTTGGCAATAAGCGCCCTATCCCTTGCCTCGATGGCCAGGTTTTTCGCCTCACCGTAGATCCTCGCCTCATGCTTGCGACGTGCCTCTTCGAGCTTCGACTCAGCGCTTTCATACTCCTGGGCTGCGTACCTTTCAGCCCCTGCTGCTCTCGCAGCCGCAAGGGCAGCCTCTGCATCGGCAATCTCCTTTGTAGGCGGAGGTGTACATCCATAAGAAAGGAACATCACACACACGGCAACCCCACATAAACAAAGAACTGCAACTGATTTGAAACGGCCCACGGTTTCGACCCCCTTTCGATTAAAATTCCCCTTTTGCACCGATTTTTGTTTGGATATTAACATCCTCCCCATTCGTTGTCAAGAAAAGGGAGTGGCCAAGGAGATCGCGTAAACGGTCTGCACCGTCTATTGTACTTATCGTCATTTCAAAGGGTTGACTTTCACCAAGCTTGCCAGGCGCAGCGAAGCGAAGCACTATGCTGCCCTTTGCATCTACCAATAGGGTTTGCGATTCAACTTCAAACCAAACCCTCCTCAACCGAACCGCAAATCCGCTTTGGTCATTACGTCTTGACCCTCACAAGGAGAAGCATCCCCAGAAGGCCGAAGAGTACATTCCCGGCCCAGGCCCCGGCAAGGGGCGGGATGATCCCTGCATGGGCCATGGATACACCAATATACATGATGATCCAGTACACAAAGGCCACCCCCAGGGCGAGGCCCAGGCTGATGTACCGTACCCCCCGGTGCAGGCGGGTTGCAAAGGGGATACCGAGAAGTCCGAAGATGAAGCAGGCCAGGGGAAAGGCCCACTTAAAATACAGATCGGTCATCTGGACGGCGGTGTCATACCCCCATTCCTGGAGTCTTCCGATGTACTGTTTCAATTCCCCGTACCTCATCTCGGCGGAGTCCTTTTGAAGCCGGGAAAAATCCTCGAATTCCTCCGGCCATGCCACGACCCTCTGTGAGATCATTTCCGCCTCGGGTATTCCCTGGTCAAAACTCCATACCTCTCCGTTGCGCAGGTGCCAGAAGCCGTTGCGGTAACAGCACTCCTCCAGGTCCCACCGCCGGGTCAGATGAAAGCCCTCGTCCACCTCGAAAACGGTGACCCCGGCAAGGCATTGTTGTTCTTCATCCACAACCTGAAGGTGGAAAAAGCGCCCCTGCTTCCCGGCAAGCCATATTCTCCCCTGGAGGAGTTTTGTCCTGGGCTTCTCACCCTTGATCTGGTCGAGTAACGCCGAGGATTCCTGGACCAGCATCGGCGACAGATACTCCTGGTACACCCCGGTACAGAGGCTGAGCCCCAGGCAGAGGCAGAGGAGCGGGAGGATGATTTGAAACAGGTTGATCCCTCCCGACAGCATGGCGGTCAATTCCCCATCCCGAGCCATTCCGCCCAGGGTCAGAAGGATGGCCATCAACACTGCCACCGGCAGGATCTGAAAAAGGATCTGGGGAAGACGAAGCGCGAGATACCGAAACAAAATCCAGGAGGAAAGCTGCTGGGACATGAGATTGTCCACTCGTTCGAAGAACTCCACCAGCATATATATGGAGGTCAAACCTGCCAGGCAGATCGAAAGCCGGGAAACGAATTTCTTGATGACGTATGCGGTCAGTATGCCGGGACACAGGGGCCGGTATCCCATCAGAATACCCCCTTGAACAGTCCCACCCCTGTTGCCGCAAAGGTGATATTGGGAAGCCACCCGGCGATCCAGGGGGGGAGCCACCCGGCAGTACTGAGCCTTGAGCCGGCGGTCAGGAGCAGGTAGTA
>JBLIRP010000092.1:0-14132 GCA_049472355.1 bacterium
TCGATCATCCTTTGCGCCGCGTTCCTGGCCCAGGCATGGACCTCGAGTGCATCCTCAATCCGTTGGATCGATTGCGGCAAGTGTTTGTCAAGACACCGTTTGATTACCTCCGGGATCGACAGATAGGGGATCCGTCGCGCGCAGAACGCCTCAACGGCCACCTCATTCGCTGCGTTGAGCACCACCGGCAGGCTCTCCTCCCCCTCGATGGCCTGGTAGGCAAGCCCCAGGCAGGGAAACCTCACCTGGTCAGGCTCCGCAAAGGTCAGCGGTCCCGCCTTCACCAGGTCGAGTGCGCCCCAGTCACAGGGCAGGGATTCCGGAAAGCCCAGTGCCTTCATGATGGGCAGGCGCATATCGGGTATACTGAGCAGCGCCATAATCGATCCGTCTTTATATTCTACCATAGAATGGATGATACTTTCAGCATGTACGAGCACCGAGATCATCGTTGCCGGCACATCGAAGAGCCAGCGGGCCTCGATCACCTCCAGCCCCTTGTTCATCATTGTCGATGAGTCGATGGTCACCTTCTTTCCCATCTGCCACACCGGATGGTCAAGGGCCATCTCGGGGGTGAGCCCCTCCATCTGGGCGCGCGTATACTCCCTGAACGGTCCCCCCGATGCGGTGAGGATGATCCTGGAGACGTCCTCCATCCTCCTGCCCTCAAGGCAGTGAAAGACCGCGGAATGCTCGCTGTCCACCGGCAGGATGGTCACCTCTCGCTCCCCGGCGAGCCTGGTGACGATCCCCCCCGCCATCACCAGCGACTCCTTGTTGGCAAGGGCTACGTCGTGGCCCGAATCGATGGCCCAATAGGTGGGTAGGAGCCCGGACGAGCCGCTGATCGCCGCCACCACCAAGTCCGCATCAATGCATGCCGCCTCCTTCAGTCCCTCCTGGCCGGTCACCACCCTCACCCCGGTCGTCCCGATTTCATTCAGCAGGGAATCCCTTTCCTCATCACCCGGCACGGATACCAGGGAAGGCTGGAATTCCCTCACCTGTTCCGCCAGACGGTCCACGTTCCTCCCTGCGGCCAGGGCCGTGATCCGGAACCGGTCCGTGAAACGCCTCACCACATCGAGGGTACTGGTCCCGATCGATCCAGTGGAGCCGAGCACGCTCAATCGTTTCATACACATCCCCTTTGAAGGCATACCCTCCGTTATCGTTGCCTCATCCCCCCCGGGCAAAGGGTGCGAAAATGATACAGCAGTAAAAGACCGGGGCGCTGAATATGAGCCCGTCGATGCGATCCAGCAGCCCCCCGTGCCCCGGCAGGATGTTTCCGCTCTCCTTCACCCCGGCCCATCGCTTCAGTATGGACTCGCTCAGGTCGCCGAGCTGTCCGAAACACCCCACCGCAAGCCCCATGAGCGGATGAAAGGCAAGGGGGGCCGCCGGAAACCACCACCGTCCCAGGATAAGGGCGGCGATAGCGCTCCCTGCAAGGCCACCCACCATCCCCTCCACCGTCTTCTTAGGGCTGATGGTCGGACACATGGAGTGCCTGCCCACGAGGCTGCCGATATAGTAGGCCATGGTATCCCCGGTCCAGATGATGGCAAGGAGGAGAAAGACGAGGTACGCACCCCCTTCGAGCCCCCGGATGAGGATGAGAAAGCCCATCATCAGCGGGACATAGACAAGCCCCAGGAGGGTCCCGCTGATCCGGGGAACGGACTCGGAAAAGGGACGCGGGGATGCAAGGCAGGCGAAGAAGAGGGCGATGACGCAGCCGGTGAGCACCAGGAGGATGAACAGGGGGGCCCTGAGCATGAACGCCAGGGTGAGCAGGAAACCGAGCACCATCCCTCCCTTTCTGAATCCGGGGCTTCCCCCCTTTTCCGTAATGGTATGAAATTCAGCCATCCCCTTCAGAACACAGGCCAGGATCAGGAGGTTGAAGGGGATCCCCCTGCCGAAAAGAACCGCGGCAACCAGGATGGGGAGGAGCAAGGCGGAGGTAAGCACACGTTTGACATGGTTCGAGCCGCTCATTGTTTTCCCCGGGGAAACGCCGCAACCCTGCCGAAACGCCGCTCCCGCTTCTGGTAATCGATCAGCGCCTGGAGGAATTCACCCCTGCGGAAATCCGGCCACAGGGTCTGGGTGATCCAGAATTCCGCATAGGCGAGCTGCCAGAGGAGAAAGTTGCTCACCCTCATCTCCCCGCTCGTGCGAATGAGCAGGTCGGGCTCGGGAAGGCCGGCCGTGTACAGGTGCCGGCTGAACAGATCCTCGTCGATCTCCTCGGGCCTGACCAGCCCCTCTTGTACCTTTAGGACGATCTGCCTGGCAGCATGGCAGATCTCCGTCTGCCCTCCATAATTGAGCGCCAGGTTGAGGATGAGGCCCCTGTTTTCTCCCGTCTTCTCCATGGCAAAGGCGAGCATCTCCTGCACATTCGCGGGAAGTCCCTGGATGTCGCCGATTGCCATCAGACGGATGTCGTTTTCCATCATCTCGGGGATCTCCCGTTTCAGGTAGCGGATGAGGAGATTCATCAGGGTGCTCACCTCCCGCTTCGGCCTGCTCCAGTTCTGTGTGGAGAAGGCATAGAGGGTGAGCACCTCCAACCCTATCTCGGCGCTTGCCTCCACAATGTCCCGTACCGATTTGATCCCCTCGCGGTGGCCGGCGACCCTGGTCAACCTCCGCTGCTGCGCCCACCTCCCGTTCCCGTCCATGATAATCGCCACATGGCGCGGCATCCGGCTGGGGTCGATTCGGGCCTTCAATGCCTCCACATCGTAGGAAGATTCGCTGTCCCTGTTGTTCATCGGGTTTGTCCGCTTAGCCATTGGTGCACCGTGGTGACATCGTCCTCTATCTGTTTGATGAGGTCCTGGGGGGAGGAAAAGGCGATCTCGTCCCTGATCCGCCGCTGAAATCTCACCCGGAGCCTCTGGCCGTACAGGTCCTCGTGAAGGTCCAGGATGTACACCTCGATCCCCATGTCCCCCTCACTTCCGAAGGTGGGCTTGAACCCCAGATTGGCCAGCCCGTGCCAGACCCCTTCCCCCTTTTCCACCTTGACCAGGTAAACGCCCCGTGGCGGAACCACCTTGGAAATCACCTTGAGGTTGGCCGTTGGGTATCCCATGCGCCATCCCCGGCCGCACCCCCTGGCGACCTTTCCTGTTATGCAGTATTCATATCCCAAAAGGCGGTTCGCCGCCTCGATCTCACCCTTTTGAATGCAATCGCGGATAAGGGAACTGCTGATCACCGTTCCGTCCACGGTGGTCAGGTCCATACGAATAACCTGAAAGCCATACGTGCGCCCCATCTCCTCGAGCAGGGAGAGCGTACCGGTGCGATTGCGGCCGAAGGTGAATCCGCTCCCCAGGACGATCTCGCTGATGCCAAGGGTATCCACCAGGATCTCCTTCACGAACCGCTCCGGATCGAGGGTGGCAAGGCGATTGTCGAACCGGACCAGGAGCAGGATATCCAGGTTCCACCGGGCCAGGAGGGCCACGCGTTCATGGAGCGTGGTGAGAAGCCGGGTGGGGGTATCGGGATTGAGCACCCACCGCGGATGGGGATTAAAGGTGAGGAGCATTCCCTTCCCCCCGATCGCTGCGGCCCGGTCCATGGTGGTCCTGATCACCTTCCGGTGCCCCAGATGAAGGCCGTCGAAGTTTCCCATGGACAGACAGATCTTCTCCGCAACAGGCCGATAATTATGCAATCCTCTGATTATGATCATACCGTGGTCTCGAACATTCCCGGCGCCGTGTGCCCTGTAGAGGATGCCCGCTGAACCGGGGTGATTGCCAAGGGTATCCGTGTCCCGCAGGTAAGGCATTATACCCATGCCTTCCTCCGGGAAACCATGGAAGTCAAAACCTCATTCTATTTTAGCGCTATTTCCTTGTCAAATGAGAAGGGCGGGGAACAGCAATTTTGATTTTGGACCTCTGCCCACGACGATGCAACATCAAAATTAGAATTGTTGTAGGGGGAAACAACAGCATTCCCGCCTGTACAGCGTTTAGGGTGTATCACCCGCACCACGGACGCCGATGCAATTCCCCCGGCGCTGCCGTTCATTCCTTGGGGGGAAAGATGTCCCGATCCAGGTCGGGTATCTCGCGTCTCAAAAAGGACTTCAGCTTCCTGACCAGGTTCTTTTCCGTATACCGGATGGCCTCCCTGGTCTTGTCGAACTTGCTTGCAATCTCCTGGAGCGTGGCGGGCTTTTCCCGCAGGAGCCGCTCTTCCAGGATGACCCGTTCCCGGTCGGAGATTCCCTTCTTGAACTTCTCGATCTTTTCCGTAACGATCGTCTGGAACTGGCCGCGTGCGGTCTGCTCCTCGGCCGATGCCACCTCGTCGGGGATGATGTCGATCAGGGCAGGCCCCTCCTCGTCGGTGCTCGTCGCCTCCAGGGAGAGGTCGCCATGCTCCAGCGTCTGGGTCATTTCGATGATCTCCGATTCCTTAGCCCCCAGGTTCTGCGCCAGGAGCTTCGGCCCGGGAACAATCCCCATGGACTCCAGCCGGGCCCTTTCCTTGTGCAGATTGTAAAAGAGCTTCCTCCTCTTGTTGGTGGTCCCGATCTTGACCAGGCGCCAGTTATCCAGGATATACTTGAGGATGTAGGCCCTGATCCACCAACTGGCATAGGTGCTGAAGCGCACATCACGGTAGGGGTCGAATCGCTTCAACGCCTCCATGAGCCCGATATTTCCCTCCTGGATAAGGTCCAGAAGGTTCTGCTGCCGGGTCCGGAACTCCATGACCAGCTTTACCACCAGCAGCAGGTTGGAGGTGATCAGGATGGAGGCGGCCTGCCGGTCCTTGTGCTTCCAGTAGCGAAGGGCGAGCTCGTGCTCCTGTTCCCTGGTGAGCACGGGATATTTCTTGACCTCCTCCATGTAGCGCATGAAGGGATCATAGTGGATGATCTGGACGTCCCGGGTGACCGGGGGTTGAGATTTTTTGGCCACGGTGCCTCTCCCTCCATTGATCAAAGGGGTGAACGCACCCCTGCCCTCCGCGCCCCGGACATGGATACACCCGGGGTCGCCATCATTATAAGGCCTTTTCGCCTTGACTGTCAATCGATTATGGGAATTCTGCCAGTCATGTGAATCCTCATTCCCACGACATTGGCCCAGCTCAGTGGGCCAAGCAAAGCAACGGTGGATGCGCAGGGCAATCTCTATATCACGGATGAGCGGAACAAGAGGGTCAGAAAGGTGGACAGGGACGGGATCATCACCACCGTGGCCGGGGGCGGTCGACTACTGAACGTTGACGGTGTCCCCGCCATCCAGGCCCAGTTGTATGAACCACGAGACATTGCCGTCGACGATGCAGGCAATCTTTACATTGTCGATTACAATACGGTAAAGAGAGTTGACGGAAACGGCATGATCGCCCGGATCGTCGGCACGGGAAAACTCGGTTTTGCGGGCGACGGGGGGCCTGCCGTAGATGCGATCACCAATTTTCCTGCAAGCGTTGCCTGTGATTCCCAGGGAAACGTCTATATCGCGGACAATAACCGCGTCCGGATGATCAGCACCACCGGAATCATCAACACCATTGCGGGAAACGGCGATTTGGAAAGCACCGGGGACGGCGGCCCCGCCCTTTCCGCCTCGTTTGCACCCCAGAGCATCGACGTCGACTCAAAGGGGAACATCTACATCGTGGATGCGTACGGCACCAGCATCCGGAAGGTGAGCCCTGGCGGCATCATAACGACACTCGTTGATTTCAATCTCACCACTCCCGTCCCGTACAAGATAGCCGTGGATAATCATGACAATGTCTATTACGTGGACATGCACCAGAACAAGATAAAGCTTGTGAACCAGAACGGTGAGATCAGCGAGGTGGCGGGAAACGGCAGCCACATCCACGCCGGGGATGGAGGCGCCCCCCTCCAGGCATCCTTCAAGCCCGTCGATGTCGCCGTAAGCCCCGTCGGGGACGTCTATATCGTGGACTACAACGTCAACCGTATCCGCAAGGTGAGCAGGTCCTTTGTCTTTTCCTCGGACCAGGGCATCCTCGTGCCCGACCAGGGAGGCATCGGCTACCTGATGAGCCCCGGGGGAAGACACCTTGAAACCATCGACCTTGACACCCAGAAGACCCTGCTTACCTTTTCCTATGACGGCCATGGAAGGCTCATTGCGGTCACCGACCGATTCGGCAACCGGACCTCCATCCTGAGAGACTCCCAGGGACGGCCCTACTCGATCCTCTCCCCCGACGGCATGGAGACCTCGCTCACCATCGACCTGTTCAATCACCTGCGCGAGGTCACCTATCCGGACGGCTCCCACGACGACTTTGACTATACCACAGGCGGCCTCATGACCGGAAAATATACCCCGAACGGTAACCATGTCGCCTGCCTGTACACGGACGACGGTAAGCTCTCCGAGGTGGTCGATCCCGAGGAGGGACGCTGGCTTTATGACCGGGAAATAGACCTTCTGGGATACGTGATCAGCACCGCCACCACCCCCGAGGGGAACACCACCCGCTACCGGGACCGCACCTACTCGAACGGTGATTATACCTCCTCGATCACCGGCCCCACCGGTGAGACGACCGAATACACCCGGTCTGCCGACGGGCTTTTCATCGGCAAGGCGCTTCCCTGCGGCGCCACCCTTTCCTTTACCTCCGCCATCGATCACCAGCACCGCATCCCCTACATCCTGGAGTCGAGCGAAAGGGCCCCCTCCGGCCTCACCAGGACCGTTGCCACAAACCGCGCATACACCGACACAAACGACGACGGGGTAAAGGACCTCGTCACCACCACCACCTCGATAAACACCAAGACCGTGGTCACGACCGATGACACCATCCAGGGGATGGAGACCACCACCTCGCCTGAGGGCAGGGCGGTGGCCACCTTCTATGATCCCGACACCCTGTTGACCCAGAGCGTAAGCGTGCCCGGCCTTTTTGACACCGCATACGGCTACGATGCCCGGGGCAGGCTCATCACCATCGCCACCGATGCACGGAGCACCAGCTTCGCCTACAACCCCCAGGGGCAGCTTGCCTCCATCACCGATCCGCAGGCCCATACCACCTCCTACGCTTACGACGCCATGGGCCGCATCACCCGCATCGACCGGCCTGACGGATCCAGCGTAGGATTCAGCTACGACCTGAACGGCAACATGACCCTGCTCACCACCCCCTCCTCAATCGATCACGGCTTCGGCTACAACGGTGTGGATCTGAACACCGCCTACCAGACGCCCTTGAGCGGCGCCTACAACTACACCTATGATAAGGACCGGCGCCTTATACAGACGATCTTCCCCTCAGGAAAAGAGATCCGCAATATCTACGATAAAACCAGGCTCGTGCAGATCCAAACCCCGGAAGGGGAGATCGATTGTACCTATTCCTGCGGGAGCACAGTGGCATCCATCACCAAGGGCATCGAGTCGATAAGCTATGATTACGACGGGAAGCTCCTCACCCAGGAGACCCTCTCCGGGACGCTGAACAGGACACTGAGCTACACCTATAACAATGATTTCGATATCGCAGGCTTTACCTATGCCGGTAATACTATAAACTATACTTATGACAATGATGGGCTCCTCACTGGTGCAGGGGGCTTCACCATCACCCGCAATGCCCAAAACGGCCTTCCCGATTCGGTGTCCGGCGGCGGCCTGAGCCACACCCGCACCTTCAACGGATACGGTGAGGTGGAAGGGCAGGCCATGTCGGTCAATGCCAGTCCCATCGCCTCCTGGAGCCTTGTCAGGGACAATTCCGGCAGGATAACGGAGAAGGCTGAAACCGCAGCAGGCATCACCTCCAACTATCAGTACACCTATGATCCCATGGGACGTCTCCTCACAGTGACAAAGGAAGGTGCTCTGGTGGAGGAATACCAGTACGGTCCCAATGGGACCCGGACCTTCGAGATGAATGCGCTGCGGGGCATTTCCGGAAGGGAATTTACCTACTCGGATGAGGATCACCTGCTCATGGCCAAGGACCTGTTCACCGAAGCCGTCACCTCATACCAGTATGATGCGGATGGTTTCCTCACCGAAAAGAGCATTACGGAAAAGACACAAGGTGATGATGTCGCTATTGTCACCACCTACGATTACTCCTCCCGTGGGGAGCTTCAAAGGGTCGACCTCCCGGACGGCAGGGTGATCGAGTACCTCAATGATCCGCTGGGAAGGAGGATTGCCAAGAAGGTGAATGGTGCCATAACAGAGAAATACCTCTGGCAGGGGCTCACCCGGCTGCTTGCCGTATATGACGGATCGGACAATCTCATCATGCGGTCTGAATACGCCGATGCGAGGATGCCCGTTGCCATGACAAAGGGCGCCTCCACCTATTACCTTACCTATGACCAGGTGGGTTCTCTGAGAATTGTTGCGGACGCATCTGGTAATGTGATAAAAAGGATCGATTACGATTCCTTTGGGAATATTATTAATGATACCAATCCGGCATTTGAAATTCCCCTTGGCTTTGCCGGCGGTCTCCATGACAGAGACACCGGCCTTGTGAGATTCGGATACAGGGATTATGATCCAGAAACAGGAAGATGGACCGCAAAGGATTCGATATTATTTAAAACTGGATACATATCCATTTATGAATATGTTTATAATGACCCAATTAATTTGGTTGATGCATGGGGATTATACCCAAATAATGCAAATGAAGTTCCGTTTATATTACATGTTTTAACAAATCCAGCTATCATAGTTGCAATGGATCTTAAAAAAGGGCAATTATTTTTAGTATATTCAGATATAATTAACGATACATATAAGTTAAAACAAATATCAGGACCTTTGAGAAAGGAACCTTTATATATACCAAAAGATCTATCGCTTTTTCCGGAAGATCTATTATTTTATCAAGAAGATAAATATGATAGTATGTGTAATATATAAATATCAATCTTAGTTAAAGTATAGGTCAATATATGAGACAGTTAAAATTAGACATGATTATTTATATAGTTATTACAATAGGGACAATAATTATTATTCCATTTGCTATCTTACAATTGTATTCATTTCTATCGAGGTTCCAAATCAATGAATCTGTTTTATTAGCCCTTACATTTTCTATTATATTTATAGCTATAGTCTCTGGATTATCTATGTGCTATTTTTATATTTTCAGAAAAAAGAAAAAAAAATGATTTAAAATTGATGATGCGGCAAAAAGTCATTTTGGATCAATAGAAGGAATCCTATTTTAAAAATAGTTCCATCGAATTTATCCTCTATACGGGATAATCCCTAATCGTTTATACTTTTTGCAGTGCCATCAAAATTGCCAATTATCTTACCTTAAGATCCTGCCAGACACTCATGTGCACCTGGAGCCTTGTCCGTGACAACGACGGCAGGATCACGGAAAAGGCTGAAACCGCACCCGATATCACCTCCGAGTATCAGTACACCTATGACTCCATGGGAAGGCTTCTTACCGTGACAAAGGACGGCGTCCTGGTGGAGGAATACCGGTATGGTCTCAACGGGACCCGGACCTATTAGATGAATGCCCTGCGGGCCATTCCCGGAAGGGGCTTTACCTATTCGGATGAGGATCACCTGCTCACGGCCAAGGATCTATGCAACAGATATCGTGTACAAATCATTCTCTCGACACATTCTCGAGACTTGATCTCTCAGGCTCCACTTCAATCCATCATTCCGGTCGATAAAAGTCGCCATGAACTGCGTCCACTCGAGTCGATTGAGCATCTGCTCCTCGAATACCAACGCTATGGCAGTGTTACTAACGTCGATTTGGCTTTGCTATACCAGACAAAGCGCTGCCTGTTTGTGGAGGGCGGGACAGAGGTAAGTCTGCTTCCTCGTATCGCAGAAAGACTCGGGGTCAATGTCTTCTCAGGTCGCCACCAAGCAGTACTGTTTGATTTTCAAGGAGTTGACAAACTGAAAATGCTACCAGACCTCATCCGGTTATTCTCACGTTTGGTTGGTGGGGTGTTGACTTGGGCAATTCTGAAGGATCGTGACGCGACCTTGCCTGAAGTAGCTGAACGAATTAGCGCTGCGGGTAACGAACTGGGTGCAAAAGTATTCCATCAGTGGACGCGTTACAGCATTGAGAATTTTCTTCTTGATGAGGGGCTACTCCTGCTTTCTATCCAACAGCGCACCGGAACCCCTTTCAATGCGGAAGCCCTTGCGGCTTTGCTCAATGAGGTCCTGACGGTGGTAGAAGATGAGGTCGCAGGAACCTTTGTCACAAGGGCACAACTGGCATATCGTGACTTCGAAATTGACGAAAGACCATACGAAGCCGGCGCTGCTGCCGCAACCCGGTACCTTCGCAGCCTGCACGACCGAACGCAAAAACTGGCAGCCTTTCCAGGAAAAAGGGTGTTCGGTCTGCTAGTTCAGAAGCTTCAAGAACGGCACCGCATCACACTCCGCACAACAGATATTGTGGATGTGATTACTCGTGACAATTGTCCAACAGAGATGGTGATATTTCTTGACCTACTACAGACTGAGTTTCAATGATCGGTGAGCCAACAAAACAAATCCAATGAACGCGATAAACCACGCCGCTGATTTGTGTAGTCGCGTATGATGCCCCGCCTGCGACACGCACGTATATGATTGAGAAGCGAAACAATGCCCCTTGCCCTGAACAGGGATAAACTCAACAATCTTGCTTATGATATCTGGGAATCCCTCGTTCACAAATTTGACACCGGGCAGCTTTAGATAATAGAGGCAGATGTATGGTGGGTTGTTGAGCGATTTCCTGGTTGCTTTTGTAATGAAAATCGGTTATATTTCCTTACAAGAAATGTTCAATCAATACCATGCAACATATTGGAAAAACAATAAATAGCCGCATTAGAGGCAATGGCAAAGGTTGGTGCTTCACTCCAAATGATTTTGCCGACCTTGGAAGCCTGTCTGCCGTGTGGACGGCATTGCATCGGCTTGCCCAGCGCGGCGTCATTCGACGCTTGGGACAGGGTCTCTACGATTTTCCCCGCACGGATTCGGAATTAGGTCTGCTCTCGCCCGATCCCGAGGCTATCGCAAAGGCACTTGCCAGAGGAAAGGGCATTCGCGTGCAACCATCCGGAGCATACGCTGCAAATTTGTTAGGCCTGTCAGAACAGGTCCCTGCGCGTGTTGTGTTTCTGACTGACGGTGCACCGCGACGCATACGTGTCGGTAATCAGGAAATCGTGCTTCGGCGAACAACCCCACGAAACATGGCGACTGCCGGTCGTATTAGCGGCACGGTCATTCAGGCGCTACGGTATATCGGAAAGGATCGTATCACACCCGCGCATCGGCAGATACTCATGCATCGGCTGAGCGTGGCCGAAAAGCAACAGGTGTTCAAAGACCGGCTGAATGCACCCGGATGGATGCGCCGAGTGCTGGAAGAAATCAGTGGGGAGGCTGGTCCGAATGCTTGAGTTTGCTCGACGACCCTCCGAAGATCTGCAGCGGATATTCCGTGAGGCTGGTGCGCGCCGCAATATAGGACCCCATGTGGTCGAGAAGGATTTCTGGGTTTGCTGGCTCTTGCGGCTGATCTTTATCGACGTAGAACTCGGCAGCCATTTAGTATTCAAGGGCGGTACATCGCTTTCGAAAGTGTTTGGTATCATTCATCGGTTTTCGGAGGATATCGATCTATCGGTTGATCCAGATTGGCTCGGTTTCAGTGGTGACAAATGCCCTGAAGTAGCCGTTAGCCGTTCACAGTTCGACAAGAAGGCGAAGGCATTGGAAATTGCCTGCATAGAGACAGTTTGTGATCGCTTCCTTCCCGCACTGAATCAACACATAATTGTGGATCTGCCCGGCCACCCGGTTACGTCACTCTCATTCGAGATAGATGAGGGCTCGCATTCACCCGTGCTGCTCTTTGCCTATCCGCGCATGGAGCATACTGGTTCGTTGCGTCCGCAGGTGAAGTTAGAGTTCGGATCGCTATACGATCAGCGGCCCATTGGCACACACGATATCAGGTCAATGGCTGCTGAGGTCTTCCCCGCCCTGTTTCGCGAGCCCGCTTTTCCGGTGGTGGCGCTTGAACCTGAGCGGACATTCTGGGAGAAGGCAACGATCTTACATTCCGAATACCACCGTCCGGCAGACAAACCTTTGCCGGTTGGTATCTCGCGTCATTACTCTGATTTCGCTGCTCTGGGCCGACATGTGGCGGGACAGCAGGCAGTGGGGGATTTTGACTTGTTGGCGCGGGTACGAGCGCACAAACAGACGTACTTCCGTTCCAGTTGGGCGCACTACGAGACTGCCGTGCCGGGGAGTTTTCATCTTGTACCCTCTTCGGAACGGCGTGCAGCAATCGAGCGCGATTACAGGGGCATGAGGGATATGTTCATGGTGACGCCGCTGTCCTTCGATACACTTATGAAGGAGTTGGAAGCCATGGAGAAGCGAATCAATGGTGCGTAGGTAACCACCGGAAATCATCTTTAAGCAGCACATCATTGACTTCATCATCCCCAGATATAGATATATTATGTTGAGCATGAAATTCCGTGCACTCCTCGTCATCGAGCCGTGGGACATCTTCGATTCTATCAATGCATCGCCGATCATTTTGAGGAGTTTGTCCAGGTCTATGAGAAAAATACCGGAAGGTGAGCCGGTCCTTTGTTTTTTCCTCGGACCGGGGCATCCTGGTGCCCGACCAGGGGGGCATCGGCCACCTGATGAGCCCTGCGGGAAGACACCTTGAAACCATCGATCGTGACACCCAAAAGACCCTGCGTACCTTTTCCTATGACGGTCATGGAAGGCTCATTGCCGTCACCGACCGGTTCGGCAACAAAACCTCGATCTTGAGGGACTCCCAGGGACGGCCCTACTCGATCCTCTCCCCCGACGGCATAGAGACCTCGCTCACCATCGACATTTTTAATCACCTGCGCGAGGTCACCTATCCCGACGGCTCCCACTAAGGGATATATGGTGACGTAAAAGGCCAGGCCATCTGTCAAATGCTAATCCTATTGCATCCTGGGGCCTTTTCCAAGATCATGTCTGCATCTCGCGACACTTCTCTTGACATGACTATTTTAATTGACCATTATCTGCTATAGTGAAACCAATTTCGAGGTGAAGCTATATGAAAACAATGACTATAAGTAAATTTAAAGCGCATGCATTGAAGATAGTGGATCAAGTGGCCAAATCGCACGAACATATAATTATTACCAAAAGAGGCAAACCCCTTGCTGAAATAATTCCCTACAGGAGTTCGGACGCCCATCCAAAACCCGGCAAGCTGAGCAATACCTTCGTGTTTGAAAAAGACATTGTTTCGCCACTGGGTGAGAAGATTTGGAATGCCTGTAAATGAAATATCTCCTTGATAGTCATACCTGGGTCTGGCGGAACATGTGTCCGCAAAATCTGTCGGAAGTGGTGAGGGCGCTTATCAGCGAAGGCGGCAGGAACTATGAACAATTTTAGACTCTCTGATACGTTTTGCCACAGATCGAGATCCGGGTAGGCGAAAACATTTTGAAGAAACAGAATATTATTACTCTATCTCCAATATGCCTTGCCTAAAATCCAAGGAGACTTTAAAATTTCTGAGAAAAGATAGGCCCAGTAAACCGTCTACATAACTTCTCGGTGGCAAATCATGAATAGCCGCCTTAACCATTTTGGCTTCCTTCCCAAGCACAGTCACGGATTTCAACGTAACCAGCGGCACCTTTTCGACACCTGAAGCAGTAACTATGTCAACTCGTTCCCCTGATAGTTCCGGTTCTAATCCCAATACCTCTGCTATCTCCCAAGGGATCATCACATAGGTGGCACCAGTATCAAGGGCCAGTTTTGGCTTTACTGTAATTTTACCTTCCAGCTTTGCGTAAAGGGTTATTATTGGCAGCTTGGCGTCAAATCTATACCTTGGCATTTATTGCTACCGCATAGCCCTTTTGAGGAATTTTACCAGTATAAAAAATGGAGACATAGGTGCTTTTTGTTTCTCTTAATTCGGCATAAATATCATCCCTGCTTTTGGAATGGGCCAATAACCTTATGTCTATTGGCTGTCCCAGTTCATCTTCCTTTAAGATCTCAACCAAGACCCAT
>JBLIRP010000093.1:0-14007 GCA_049472355.1 bacterium
TGAAAAATTACATTACAAATAAAGCATAATCTATGCCATTCAAAATTTTCATCAAAATATTTTCGTTTTTGAAAACCAATTATTTTCAAAGAGATACTCAATGGATAAGACGGTAAAATAGGCGGATAGAATTGAAGGCACCAGGTCCTATGAAAAATATTTCATATATCATGAAATTTATAAGATAATTATAAATATAATCCCTGAAACTCTTATTGATAATTAAATACAAGAATCGCTGAGGATTTTTTGCGCTTTCGCCCGGACCAAGAATGAATGCAGTTCATCCGCCTCCTTTATAATCTTTGTGCCCGAGGGTTTTATCCCTTTCTTTTTAACCGACGGCTCAATGAGTCCTACGATAGCTAATGCAATAATGAATGTGAAATAGCGACAGTATGATTTTGCCGTCTGTTGTCTGATAGGTAGACGAAATAGACGGCAAATGATGTAGGCGTATGATTTCCCGTGGAGTATAAAAAAGAAAAATGCCCCGAACATCGGGGCATTTGAGGGGGGGGTTGGGGGGATCAGAAGTATCCGGCAATCCGGATGTCATTGATGATCGAAAAATTATCCGGGGCCCTCAATCGGATGAGGTTTTCCGCCCTGTATTTTTGTTCCTGGTCGTTTGCCTCCCCGGTGATGGTGATGGTTTTTCGTTGCCGGTCCACGCAGATCCGGAACGCACTATTTCCAACGTCCATGGACCAATTGATGAGCCCGGCGGGGGAGGGATCATTACCTTGAACGGATGCAGCGGTCGGGGAGACCCTGGGGTATTCGATTCTCAGGTGGCTGACCACCGTTTTGACGCCGGCGATTCGCTCCACAATCCCCTCCATGAGGATCTTGCCCTCCACATTCGACACCGTGCCGTCCAGTACCACCTCTCCTCCCTTGCAGGCGAACCCGGCATCCGCACGCGCAAGGCCAAGGAGGGAGTGAAGCGTCCGCTCGACATCCCGTGAGATGTCCTTGTCTTGGCGTGTTTCCGTCCGGGGGGTCAATCCGTTGTACACGAACTGCACCCCGCACACGTTGAGGATGTCCTGCTCCAGAAACCATTTCTGGTAGATATCCTGAATGGTGCCTTGCAGGGTGACGCATCCCTCCTCGATCAGGAACTCACAGTCGAGCGGATGGAGCCTTTCGTCCATACGGATGATCTCGCGGATGGCCTTCTCGATCTGCGCGTCCTTGAGGGAGGCGGATTCACTCCGCTCATATCCGCCCGGCACCGGGCAGACATCGAGGCGATTGTCGCACGCCTCGATACCCAGAGAGGCAATCCTCCCCTCGGCCCGCGCCTTCTCGAAGGCGGCATCGACCGTACCCCGGAGGATAACCCTGCCATCTTTGCAGGTGACCGTGAGGGCATTGTCGAACAGATATTCATCGGCCTTGAGCATTGCCTCCAGTGCGGCCATACGCTCGGGCCCGGAGAGAGAGATCGTGTCATCAACAACAAGCTCATCCCTTACCGCGAGCACACCCACAACACCCTGCGCAACGCACAATGCCTCCCTTTTTTCCCATGCATTCGCCACACTGCCGCTCAGGGTGACCACCCCTTCGGACACGTCGATGTCAATCCTTGGGGCATAAACGCTCGGATCGTGCAGGAAGGAGACCTCGATCTCGTTTCTGATATCATTATCCGGTATATCCATCGGAGCCAGTACGGTGTAATCGATGACCCCTCGTACCCCCTGCACGGTTTTAATGAGTGCTGTCACCTGATTTTTCTCGTACAATGTATTCACCATTCCGGACAGGAGAATAATGCCGCGATCCGCTTCCAGGATCACATTCCTCATGAAAAGCGGGTTAAAGTCACGAATGATTCGTTTGATTGTGTCTTTGACCTGTTCATCGGTATATTTTTTTTCTTGCTCTTCGGATATATTTTTGAAAAGTGATCTTTCGGCGATCGAAGCATAGGCGTTGTTGGTAAAATATTGAACCGCAATGAAAGATGCAATGATAAAAATTATTGCTAATACTATTCTTTTCATATTTTTCTCCTCTTTGAAAGTAATAAAATAATTAATCAGTGTAAATTAATGATTATGAATAAAACGCTGTTAAAATATGTCCTTAAAATTCTCAACAAAATCATCATCGTTATTTTCGATGATATTGACGTTATAACCACAAAATCATTACGAATCGGTAGATATAATTATATATGCTAAATAATCGTTAGCAATATAACTTTTGCAATAAAAGTACTTATATATTAATAAGGGAAATTAGAAAGATAAAAAGGAAGGATGTAACAAAGAGGAAGGTACATTCGGACCATACAATATCATATCTAAAAAAACCTTATATAATAAATTACATGTTTGCTTTAACATACGGAAATAGAGACGATACATTACAAATTCTATTACGGAATTCTCAAAAAAACTCTTACTAGTCCATTTGCCTCATGCATTATTTTCATTTTTTTGATGAATTGTCGAGAAGGGTATGACACGAATCGAGTATACCACAACAGGTATCTTTATTCGCTGAAATCCAGGTATATCACGGCATATTCAGGCAGGATGCCCCTGTGTGTCATCCATCACTTACGCGCATGCCTTGTTTGAGTTCAGCATGTTTTTACGGTAGAGTGTACGCACCATCGTCACGAGAAGGGGAGGAGACAGCATGTTCAAACGTGTGCATAAGAAGGTGTGGGTGTTCGACGCTGAATGGGTTCCGGATCCGGTGGCCGGCCGGCTTCTCTACAAGCTGCCGGAATCCATGCCCGTGCGTGAGGTCATTGAAAGGATGTGGCAGGAGGGAGGGGCGAATGAGGAGAATCCCACCCCTTACCTCAAGACGGTTGTGTGCCGAGTGGTATCCATCTCGTTTGTCACCCGGTATGTGGAGACGGAGAGGGTAATCATCAAGCTCCACTCCCTGCCGCGTGATTCCTCGGACACCGGGCACATCGCGGAGGCCGACATCATCGGGACCTTCCTCGATACCCTGGGCAAGCGGAAGCCCCAACTGGTGGGATTCAATTCCTCATCATCCGATTTCAAGATACTGGTGCAGCGGGGGGTGGCCAACGGCATCCAGGCCTCGGATTTCTGCGTGCGGCCTGAAAAGCCATGGGAAGGGGAGGACTATTTCTCCGATTACGGCGATTGGCACGTGGATCTCATAAAGATACTCGGGGGGTGGGGCAAATCGAATCCCTCTCTCCATGAAATGGCGCTGGTGAGCGGCATACCGGGCAAGATGGGGGTGGATGGCCAGCAGGTGGCGGATCTCTGGCTGAAGGGGGAGTTGGACAGGATCGTTGCCTACAATGAATGCGATGCCCTGACTACCTATCTGCTCTGGCTCCGGGTGAGCCATTTCAGCGGGCATTTCACCAGCAAAGAGTACGATGAAGAGCAGGAGCGGGTCAGGGAACTGCTGCGGCTGGAGGGGGCCAAGCCGGGACGTACTCATCTGCGTGATTTTTTGGATGCGTGGGAATCACTCCTGAAGGCCTCCGGGGGAAATGGTCACCATACCGCGGTGTGATTAGTGATAATGCCCATTGAACGATGGGCATGGAAGCGAGCGGACTATTTTAAAAGTCTCTGCTCGCGTTGATGCCGGGAAAGGGACATGGGATATTTCCATCGGCAGCTCGGGCATACCTGCTCAAAGGACATGACAACGAAGAATACTATAAAGACCAGGGTCACGGGAACGAGCATGGAGACAAAAAAGGAGCTGAAGAAGAGTGCGAACAGGAAAAACACCATCTCATTTTTTATCTTTTTCCGCTTGAGTTTTGCCTTCCCCGTAAAACGACAGTTGGGGCAATAGATCTTCCGTGGAAAGAACCCGAGGGCCATTTCATTTCCTCCATTCGATCTCTAACACCATATAAGCCGTATATGTACATGCCCGGACGGCCGATCGAGAGATGGTATATTACAAAGAACAAATGCTTTCTATTGTTTACTGTAATTCTAAATAAGTCGGCATCCCCTGTCAAGGGACATACGCCATACGGTCATGCCGAACCAGGAATATCCCTTTCTTCTCCACAATGGTGCCGTCCGTTTTTTGTCTCGCATCTTTGTGTCACATGATTACACATGATCACCAATCTTTTTATCGTCCATTTTGACCGGTACGTCCATGGGAGCATCCGTAGTGCATGACCGGTCACCTTGCTTCCGCCCCTCCTTGTGGATTTAACCCCCGGGACATCAATCCTGCTGTTGACATTTCAGCGTCACGTGCAGATATACATGTCTGCGCATGTCCCATGTCGAGGTTCAAGCATCGCATCATGGCGCGTTTGAGCCCGGGGTCTAGGCGGACATGCCTGCGTATGCCCCATGCCTGAAGGTTCCCTTTTGGAATTAATGGCCCACGCAGGACCCATTTGAAATGACGCCCTTTCGGATACTATAATGAAGGGGCCTTTCCTGCGACATGGATTGCCTGCGCATCGCAGAGAGGTGGGGAAAATGTCCCTTTGCATGAAAGGGCCACGTGACCGGATACGTACGGGGCACCAACCGATTATTCCCAAAGGAGGGAGAGATGGCGGAAGACAAGGAGAGGGCGCTCCTGGAGGAGCAGATAGAGAAGCTCAACGAAGAGATCAAGACACTGGGATATGAATTGAGCGCGCTGTTGAATGTGGATTGCAACCTGGGTGAATGCATGTTTGATCCGGAGGCGGATGATGTCAAGGAGAAGCTTCGGGAGGTGGAGGAGAAAAAGAGGATGCTCGCGCTCATCAAGGAACGCATCGGCGAGTGCAAGGAAGACCTGTAATCAGGGTCCCTTCCGGAGGGTGACAAAGATCGGGTTGGAGAGCATCCTTCCCTTTCCCTTGATTTCGACGCGGTAGAAGTGCATCCCGCCGGGCTCGGCCTCAAGGTCGACCAGGGATACGTCAACAACACCGTTGTGTTCCTCTCCGCGGTAACATACCTTCCCCGAGCGGATGATCCTCACCCGCAGGGGGGTTGGGTTTTCGGCAGCGGGGATCATCGCCCTGACCCGTACCACGGGCGGCTCCATGCTTATCATCTCCTCACCCATGGATGCACTGTTCCCGGTGCCGGGGTCCTCCACCTCGAAACGCTCCAAGGTGATTCGTTCATCCTGAGGCCCTATGTAGTTGTACATCCTGCCCATTCCCATGGCCTCCAGCACCCCCTGCTTGGTACGTTCCGTGACCAGAAAGGTGGTTATATAGGTCCCGAAGGGGGCAGGGTGCTCGTTGTGGTAATCCGAGCTGGAGATGCCCCATGCGGGTCGTTTCCTCAGGCCGGTGCAGAATTCATTGAGCACCACGTCCCACTGCATTCCCGGCTCCGTCGCGGTGATGATATCCCCGTACACGGCGGCAAGACCGGTGTAGTCCTGCGCTTCGAGAAGGTCATCCGGGTGCGGGGGGGTGCTGACCTTGATGGTTCCCAGGTCCCTGACACCGGTGGTGGTTTCCGGGTGCGACCAGAAGCACATGCCGCCGCGGGAATTGACGTAGTCGATGAGTTCCTGATAGGGCTGGATGCCCTGGTCCCCATGGTAGGGGTCGAAGGGTGATGAGGCAAAGGGGTGGTGGGCGATGAGCAGAAGGGTGGAGACGATAAGCAGCGACCAGCTCCACCATCTCCTCGTCCCTTTGATGAACACGAGCCACAGGCAGAAGAGCAGGGGGATCGCAAACGGGATGGTCCATGGAAGATACCGTTGTACATACCGGGTCCCCAGGGTGTTGTGCAGGATGGGGAGGCCGTTGATCGATTCGGCATCCTCCATGCCGAATATCAGGAGGTGCTTCTCCCAGTCGTGGGCGGTAAGCCTGCCGGGAATAGGCCACCCGGTCCAGTAATAGAAGGGCGCCGATTCAAGGCCGGGCACGATGATCACATCCCCTGAGCCTGAGGCCTTGTCGAGCATGGCAAAGTATTCCCTGGCCCCGTTTTTCAGCACCGACGGCTTCTCGATTCTCAGAAAGAGAAGGTTTCGGAAGGGGAATAGCCCGTATTGGAGGAGCATGCGATCGTGGTCGGTGATAAGAAGGGCGTCGATGCCGCGCTCCTTGGCCATAGCAACGAGCTGCCGGGCGGAAAAATCCCCGTCGCTGTAAGTGGTCCGGATATCGATGACCCCGATCATCGGCTCAAGTCTCTGCGACCCTTCCAGGGTGCAAGGGAGCACAAGGGCGAGCACGAGACCTGCGGGAACGAGGATACACGAAATGATACGGATGAGCCGCATGTTCATGGCTCGCTTGTTGTGTCGTCCGAACAGTTCCACGGTTTTCCTCCCCGGCAAGGGGGGCACGATGCACCTCCCCTTATAATAACCTTCATCCTTCGTTGTGATCCTTGGATCATGCTGGTCAGCAAAAATCTCCCTGTTCTCTGTGCCCCCTGATCTGTAATAAATTATGATGCCTCCGCCATGTTCATAATCCGGGCGCTGGTGAGGCAACACATTGTGATTATTATTTAACCACAGAGGATACAGAGAGCACAGAGATTAAGCTGATTCGCTACCGCTGCCTCTTCAGGTATTTGAAGAAATCCCCCTCCGTGGTGAGGATCAGGGATGTATCGGCATCCACCGTATTTTCGTAGGTTTCCATGGTCTTCAGGAACCGGTAGAAATCCCTCGCATCCTGGCTCTGGTTATATGCCTCATTGTAAATATGAGTGGCCTTGGCATCCGCATCCCCCATGATCTCCTTGGCCCTGCGGAAGGCCTCGGACTGGATTCTCTTCAGTTCGCGCTCCTTTTCCCCGTTTATGCTGGAGGCCTCTCCCTGTCCCTCCGACCGGTACTTGTCCGCGATGCGCTTACGCTCGGAGATCATCCGTTCGTAGACCTTTTCCTGAACCTCCCTCACGTAATTGATCCGCTTGAAACGAACATCGAGGATCTCGATGCCCAGGTCCTTTGCCTTGCCGGAGGCATTTTGCAGCACCTCCGCCGTAATATTCAGCCTCCCTATGGAGATCTCCTCGAGGAATGATTTCTCCTCTTCGGATACCGCCTCCTCCGTGACCTGGAGGTCCCTGTTCGACGAGCGAACAAGCTCGATGAGGTCATGTTTCGCCACCGCATTGCGGGTCTCACCGTCCACAATGTCGTCCAGACGGGAATGCCCGCCCTGCTCGTCCCGAACCCGCTGGAAGAAAAGGAGGGGATCGGCGATCCGCCAGCGCGCATAGGTATCCACCCAGATGAATCGCTTGTCCTTGGTGGGGATCTGGTTGGGATACCCGTCCCATTCCAGGAACCGCTTATCGAAGTAGTACACCTTCTGGATGAATGGGGTCTTCAGATGGATACCCGGCTCGGTTACCGGATCTCCTACCGGTTTGCCGAACTGTGTCACGATGGCCTGTTGCGTTTCATTGACCACGTATGTGGCGGAAAACACCACGATCAGGATGAGGACTGCAATGATCATCAGAATCACGCGACCTGGTTTCATGGTGTACCCCCTTTCGCCACCTTGTCATCCAGTTGCAGGAGGGGCAGAATGCCTCCCACATCCGGGTCCAGGATGTACTTTCTGCCCACCTTCGGCAGGATGGTATTGAACGTCTCCAGGTAGATGCGCAGCCTGGTCACCTCGGGCGCCTTTCTGTATTCCTCGAACATGGCGTTGAACAGCGCCACATCCCCCTGTGATCGATTGACCCGGTCCAGTGCATACCCCTCCGCCTGCTGGATGGTTTGCTCCGCCTCGCCCTTCGCCCTGGGTATGATGCGGTTGTACTCCGACAGGGCCTGGTTGATCAGCTTCTCCTTGTCCTGCTGCGCCTCGTTCACCTCGTTGAACGACGGCTTCACCGGGTCGGGAGGGGTCACATCCTGGAGCACCACCTGCTCGACCCGTATCCCGGTCTCATACTGATCGCACAACTCCTGGAGCCGTTTCTCCACCTCGGTCGCTATCTCCTGCCTGCCCACGGTCAACACCTCATTCACGGTGCGGTCGCCCACCACCTCCCGCATCATCGCCTCGGACATGTCCCTCAATGTTTGGGTGCTGTTGCGCACCTTAAAGAGGTAACGATAGGGATCGTTGATGCGGAACTGGATGATCCATTCCACCGATGCCACATTCAGGTCGCCGGTCAGCATGAGGGACTCCTCGTCGTATCGTTGGGCGGAGTACTGGGTCACCACCCCCGCCTTGATCGTGCGAAATCCGAATTCCTGCTTGAGCTGGCGCTGGACAGGCACCTTGTCCACCTGTTCAATCAAGAAGGGGTATTTGAAGTGCAGGCCGGGATCCACCACCCGGTTGTATCTGCCGAAGCGGAGGATCACCCCCACCTCCTCGGGCCCGACGGTGAACCAGACGGTGAGCACAAAGGCGAGGATCAGGATAACCAGTGCAACGCCGGTCAAGCCCCCCAATGAAAACTTGAACCGTTTGAGCCATTGATTGAAATCGGGGTTGCGTACGTTAAACATGCCTCCCTCATGGCGTGAGGGCAGATCGTTTCTCATCGCTTTTCTCCTTCCTTTTTTTGGGATGGCCCATAAAGGAATGCCTTCCCTTCGATTTGATAGTTGTCACGTCTTCATGATTCATTATGCGTATTCCCCCCTTCTCATCCGTCACCGCGCCGAATCCGGTGACCCGCCATCCGTCATTGCCTGTGCCGACGATCCCCTGCTCCTCGCCGGCCTGTCCGGTTGTGATCCCCGCATCCTTCAGCAGGAGGAGTCCCTTTTTGCCGGGAGCAAGGTCCTGCATGGTATCGGGATCCACCACCCCTATCGAAAGCTCCCGGAGGGGAGCCCCGAAGACAATGGCCACCGGGGTTCGGAAACCCGGGAACCCTCCCTTTGCCCGTTCCAGGTGCACCGGGACAACGGAGAGGGCGTTTCCCCGACCATTGGAGGATTCCGTGTGGGCGTGGGGGAGCACACGGTCGGCGCCGGTCGTTCCCCCCTCATAAAAAAGGCATACCAGTTCTCCTTTTTGTGCCCCCCTGGTTGCCGCGCTCAGGGAGTGAAGGAGGGCCGGGAGGGGATTGTCCCCTTCAACACGGGTCACCCTCATGAGGTGATAGCGTGGCGAGAGGGGCCACGTTTGGAAACAGGCACGCTGAATGAAAAAACTAACCGGGTCCTGGATACACGCAGTGATCAGGAATGCGTCGAGTGCGGAGGGGCAGCCGGTCCGCACCAGGATTCCCTTGCCCGGAGAGGGGATATGTTCGTTTCCGATTATCCTGCATCTGTAAACGGAATGGGCAAGGAGCCAGGCCAGGGAGCGTATCAAAAAATCGGGGTACAGGACGATGAACAGGGATACGACAACGAGCGGGGACACGCCCAGGAGTACAAACACGGCCGGAGTATCCAGCCCCAACACCTGGGTGACGAGAAAGAAGATGACCGCTGAGGACAGTATTCCGCTGAAGCTCAGGAAATGCTCGAGTCCGAGTATCCTGCCCAGGGATTCACCAGGGCTCAGCCGCTGGATGGACGCGGTGAGGGGGATGACGAACAGCCCGCCGCTCGCGCCGAGCAGAAAGAGCAGGGAACCGGTAACCAGGGGGGAGGCAGGCGAGGATGCGGTGCACGAGAAGGAGAGGAGGAACGAAGAGGCCCCCATACCCAGGGCACCGAGCGGCACCAGCCCCGGTTCCACCTTCCTTCCCGAAAGCATCCCCGCAGAGAACCCTCCCAGCCCGATGCCGATTCCGAGTGCGGCGAGCAGGTAGGAGGTGGCGGCCTCGGTGAGTACCAGGGACTCCTCCGCATACAAAAGGAGGTTCATCTCGAACAGTGCCCCCGCCATCCAGAAGTACATCACCCCCATGATGGAGAAATACAGGGGACGATTTTTCCTGACCTCGATGAAGGTCCGGGTAAGGTCCTTCAGGAAATTGATTTCAAAGGGCCTGCCCGGATCGGCAGCCGGCATGTCCGGGATAAAGAGACTGGTGAATAGACCCAGCCCTGCGACGGCCATGAGGAATATCCCTGCCATGTCCATTCTGCCGTTCACCCATCCCATGAGCGAGCCGATCAGTGCGGTGCCCAGGATGATGCCGGTTGAGGTCCATAGCTGCAGAAGGCCGTTTGCCCGGGAAAGGTCTCCGTCGGATACCATCTCGGGGAGGATGCCGTACTTGGAGGGGCTGAACAGGGATGCCCGCGCCCCCATGCCCGCCAGGATCAGGAGGAGCAGGACCATGTCCTGCCGGGTGAGGGCGAGGAATGCCAGGAGCATGAGCACGATCTCCATAAACTTCGCCCATACCATGACCTGTTTTTTGCTTAAACGGTCAGCCAGGTTCCCCGTATAGGAGGAAAAGAGGATAAGGGGGAGGAGGAAGAGTGCGCCTCCCAAACCGATCAGTTGACTTGCATGCGCAGGATTTACAATGACCTTGATCGCAAGGAGCGCAATGACGACCTTGAAGGCATTGTCATTGACCGCCCCGAAAAACTGGGAGGCCAGGTAGGCATTGAAGCGCCATGAATTCAGGGATAACGGATGTTCCATTGGTCCATGTCGGTCGAAATCATAGTCCCCTGTAAAATGCCATGGTGATCGACACCGTCTTTTTCGTGCACCCCTGTTCGCTCGGCTCGGCCTGCGCGGCGGGGATCACGGTGGTTGCTTACTATTCTCCGGGAAGGGGGCATCCCCCTTCCCGTTATAACAAAGGTACGGATCACGGGTAAAGGCCGCCCAGATCATGCCCCTGGGATCGAACATGGATGATGCGACGCACTAACTTCATTAACTCCTTCGTTCAATGGCGATATCTTCAGCGGCATAAGTATATGCACTATGCCGCCGGCTTGTCAATGAATGTGGTCTCAATCGTGACATCAATCCAGCGATTCCATTTTTCAAACCCGTATGCCGCATATGGGAACAAACGAACCCGCTCACGACGATACCATGTCAGGATCGAAATCGCCGACATCCATCTGAAATGTAGAGCGATCTCACCACCCCCTGCTATACTCTCCCGCGCATGGGATGCAGGCGACCTTTCCCTCCCGGAGGCGGGCTCGGGACTCCGCCACCTCCTCGCCGCAGAACCCACAGGTAACCGAGGTGAAAATCCTCGCCTTTTCCGGCAATTGCACATTTGTATGTTGGATCGCGAGTATTGTGTCCTCGGGCGCTTCCAGTATCCAGCGGGTGCGCTCCTCCCGCTGGCCTTTTATAAATTCCCGATCCTCCTCGGTGGCCTCACCCCTGGCAACGCGTTCCCGGACGGCGCGGGCCCTGTCGTCCTCGTCCCTCCTCCAATTCCCGCTCACGGTGATGCGCACCGCCTTGCCGCTGTTTCTGCACGCCAGTGTGTACACATGCTTGCCGAAATCCCGGAAGATCAGGTTCCCCTTGCCCAGGGTGCACCCGGTCAGAAACTGGACGGCGTCCACGCCGCAGGCATCGTTTTCAACGATGGCCGCCAGTTCCTCATCCTTGTCGCGTTCTCCGGCAATCTCCCGCAGTCCGGCCTTTGCGACACGAAAGCCGATGGCCAACCCCGGGCATCTATGGCCGTGAAACTCGACGGCCCGTTCCCAATCGGTTTTTTCCGTACACATGTAGGTATCCCTCCTGTAATCTCATTCTATGGTCTATTGTTTCATTATGAATCTTCCTTATGGCCGCTCTCCGCATGAACATCGCGCCGAAAGGTATCGTGCCAGACGGTCCATGCCCTCGGCGATATGCTCCAGGGAGGTGGCATAGGAAAAGCGGATGTACCCTTCCGCATTCTCGCCGAAGTCGATCCCAGGGGTGACCGCCACCCCGGCGTTTTCGAGCAGCTCGATGGCGAATCCCATGGAATCGGAGGGGCAGAATCGCATGGCATTGGCGAGCACGTAAAAGGCGCCCGTGGGCTCCACCGTGATCCCGAATCCGATCTCCCTGATGCGCGGTATGATGTATTTCCTTCGTTCATTGTAGGTCGCCGCCATTTGCTTCACCGCCGCCCCTGCCTCCTCCATGGTGAGGGCTGCCAGCCCCGCATACTGGACAAAGGAGTTGGGGGAGATGAAGAAATTCTGCTGGATGATCTGCATGGGACGGATGAAGGGCTCGGGCGCGATCAGATACCCCAGCCGCCACCCGGTCATTGCATAGAGCTTGGAGAATCCGTTGATCACGAAGGCCTGGTCCGTATATTCCAGGATGGAGTGGGCCTGCCCCTCATACACCAGGCCGTGGTAGATCTCGTCGGATATCACCCAGGGGCTTAGGCGGCTTATCTCCTGCATTACTGCGGGGCTGAGGAGGTTCCCGGTGGGATTGGAGGGGGAATTGATGATGATCCCCTTGGTCCGTTCGTTGATCTTCGAGCGGATCGCCGTGGTCCGGTACTGAAAACCATCCTCTTCGTACACCGGGACATTCACCGTCCTGCCTCCCATGAAATGCACGAAACTTGGGTAGCAGGCATAGTGCGGATCGGAGAGGATCACCTCGTCCCCCGGGTTGAGCAGTGCTGCGAATATCAGGAACATGGCAGGGGAGGTGCCTGAGGTGACGATCACCTGATCGGGGTGCACGGTAACCGCGTAGTTTTTGCGGTATGCCGCGCAGATCGCCTCCCTCAGCTCCAGTATGCCCAGGCTGTGACTGTACTTGGTCTTTCCCTCCTGCATCGCAGTGATGGCCGCCTCGGTGATGCAGGGGGGGGTGTCGAAATCGGGCTCCCCCACCTCCAGGTGGATGATCCGCTTTCCCTCGCGCTCCAGCGCCGACGCCCGCTCCAGTATCTCCATGACCAGGAAGGGGGTTATGCCATGGGCCCGGTCGGAGATCACGACCTTCCTATCCTCATGCATGAACAATCATTCCTCTTCTCCGTATGTCGCAACCTTCCTACCGGTTTTCCTCGTATCCCTTGTTGAGACGTTCCATTGCCTCGTCCGCGGACAGGCCCTCGTGCACCTGGTGGCTGATGACCCTGGTGATCAGGGTGGGATTCTTGTGCTGGAAGGCGTTCCTGCCTATGGACACCCCGGTTGCACCCGCCTCCATCGCCCCTTCGATCATGCGGAAGAGATCCATATCGGTCTCCACCTTTTCGCCGCCCGCGATCACCACCATGACCGAGCAGCCTTCCACCACCCTCCGGAAGGTCTCGGGGTCGCCGGTGTAGTTCACCTTGACGATATCCGCACCGAGTTCCGCACCCACTCGCGCCGCGTGTTTTACCACGCTGACGTCGAACTGGTTGGCGATCTTGGGGCCACGCGGATACATCATGGCGAGCAGGGGCATCCCCCAGAGGAAGCACCTGTCCGCGATCTCGCCAAGGTCCTTGAGCATCTGATCCTCGTTTTCCGCACCGAGATTGACGTGTATGGAAACCCCATCCGCACCCAGGCGGATGGCATGCTCGATGCTGGTCACCAGGACCTTGCTGTCCGGCCGCGGGCTGAGACTGGTGGATGCGGAGAGATGGATGATCAGCCCCAGGTCCTTTCCATAGCCCCGATGGCCGAACACCGCTGCCCCCTTGTGCACGATGGCGGCGTTGGCCCCTCCCTCGGCGATCTGGTTGGCTGCCACCGGGATGCTCACCAGCCCTTCAATCGGCCCCATGGTCACCCCGTGATCCATAGGAACAATGACCGTTCGGTTGGTCTGCCGGTTCAATATACGGTCGAGCCGTATCTCCTTCCCGATCTGCATAATGACTCCTTTCGAAAATCGCCTTATTATATGGCTGCTTAGGGTAGGAATCGAGTCCTTATCCGGGAAATATCGTTGATTCCATAGATAGTACCACCGGAGAGGGAAAAAGCCAAGGAAAACGCAGCGCCCTGCCCGCACGGAAACGATAAAACCTATCCAAGCCTCCCAATGTGCATATGGGCATACGTTGTTGCAGTCTCGGGATATGAAGTTTCTTTTCCCGGCGGCCGAGATTAAGGGAAACAGGTTTTTTGATGTTTGCAGCAATGATGTTATAATAGTAACTACATGGGGGCGATACGGCTTCGACGGGGATAGTTGAGGTCAGGATC
>JBLIRP010000094.1:0-13523 GCA_049472355.1 bacterium
GTTCTCGACACCCCTGGCCTGGAGCTTGCTGCGGTGAACGATCTGATGCCCGCCGAGAACCTGGTCTACCTGTTGAAGTACGACACGGTGTACGGGAGATACGAGCGGGAGGTGAAATTCGCGGATGGGGGTCTGCTCGTCGACGGGGAGGGGCATCCTGGGGGTTACCGATGACCCGGTTGTCTCGTCGGACATCATCAAGGACCCCCGGGCATCGATCGTCGACCTGGGGATGACCCAGGTGGTGGACGGTGATCTGGTGAAGGTGATGAGCTGGTACGACAACGAATGGGGGTATGCGAATCAGATGGTACGCGAGGCATTGCGCATGGTGCGATAGCACCGTATGCGAACCCGCCGTTTTCATATGCATCTACGGGGTTGTGCAGGGCGGTGTAAGGAGGCGCATGTATGGTTTCTTCCTGGTCTTGCGGGATATGCATGGAAGGGTCGTGATCCATCGGCTTGCCATCACATGAATCGATAGGAAGACGGATGAGGCGGGCGCGGGTTATTCCTTGATTTCGGAGCAGGGCGGAGGAGTTATCGAAAGGAGGAATGATCTATGCGAAGGGTTCCATGTGCCATACTGGCATTGATGATCGGCCTGGTGGGTATATATATGACAACGGCATGCATTGCCGCGGTCACCCCGGCAAAGGTCCCCGAGATCACGGACATCGATATCGCCTATGCGGTGAAGGCAGAGCTTCTTGCGGATGAAGCGGTCTCCGCCCACTTGATCGACGTCCAGGCAAAGAAGGGTGTTGTCACCCTCTCGGGATCGGTGGACAACCTCGTTTCCAAGGAACGGGCCACCATAATCGCCGAGAGCATCAAGGGGGTCCGCTCAGTGGTTAATCTCATCGAGGTGAGGCCGGTTGAGCGCGGGGACGAGGAAATCCTCAAGGACGTGGTAAAGGCCCTTGCCCTGGATCCAGCGGCGGATGCCTATGAGCTCAAGGTCGAGGTTGACGGCGGGAAGGTGACCATCTCAGGCACCGTGGACTCCTGGCAGGAGAGGCACCTGGCTGTTTTGATAGCGAAGGGGGTCAAGGGGATCCGGGAGGTGAAGGACGAGATTACAGTGGAGTACAAGGAGGATCGCCCCAGCCAGGAGATCATGAAGGATGTCCGGCGCCGTCTGAGCCTCGATCCCTATATCGATGATGAAGGTATTGAAGTAATGGTAAGGGGTGGTACGGTAACCCTGAGCGGCACTGTGGGAAATGCCGCACAAAGGAGATACGCTTACTACGATGCCCGGGTAACCGGGGTGAGCGACGTGGATACCACCGGCCTGCGGGTGGAAACGGGGCCCTTTGAGCGGTCCATGAAAAAAAGGAAGTATGTGGTGAAATCCGACCAGGAGATCCAGCAGGCGATAAGGGACGCATTTGTGTACGACCCCCGGGTATGGGCATTTGAAATCGACACGAAGGTGAACAAGGGGGTGGTTACCCTCACCGGGGTGGTGGACAACCTGAAGGCCAAACGTGCTGCGGGAAGGGATGCCGGCAATACCAACGGTGTCGTGGAGGTCAACAACCATATTAAGGTGCGTCCCGTGAATCCCCCAAGCGACGAGGAGCTTCAGAAACACGTGAGGGATGCCCTGGAGCGGGACCCCTTCATCGACCGGCACGACATCAACGTGGTCGTCCTGAATGAGAAGGTACACCTATACGGGAGTGTTGACAATCAATACGAGAAGCTCAGGGCGGAGAGCCTTGGATCCCGGATAATCGGGGTGGCGGAGGTAAAGAATCTGCTGAGCGTGCATTATACCTGGCCTCGGAAAAGTGACCGCGAGATCAAGGAGGACATCGAGGGCCAGTTTTTCTGGAGCCTGTATGTGGACGGCGATGATTTTTCGCTCGGCGTAGAGGATGGGGTGGTCACCCTCAGCGGCATCGTGGACAGCATGCTGGAGATGCATGCGGCGATCGAAAATGCATTCGAGGGCGGGGCAAAGGCGGTGAGGAGCCGTATCCATGTAAAGGAGGCGCCCTATTACTATCCTGAATACTATACCTATGGGGATCGATTCATATCGAATTGAATGCGCAGCCGTTTCCCGCCGGACATGGATGGCCGTTCGGATGTGCCCTTCCGTGGGAAGGGGCGCCGTCATGCGGTGAATAACGGCTGCGGGGCCACCGCACCCTGATCGTGGCCCCGGAATTCGAACGAATGCCGGAACGCGAGGAGGGGGTGGTCAGGGTCCCGGCCATACAGCGCTTCAACGGCAGCGACTTCTCCTACGGGACGAGCAGGCACACTTCCTTATCGTGGGAGACGGATCTATGACGGACGAACTCAAGGACCTCTTTAGCAAGGCAGGGATCGATGAAAGGGTCCATTGGGCCAGGGTCCTCACCGGCAGGTCCATGGTGGACAGCTACCACGCCATGGATGTGTTCGCCTTCGCCTCAAAGAGCGAGACCCAGGGGATCGTGGTTGCCGAGGCCATGGCTGCCGGTCGTCGGGTTCGAACCGGTGATGATGACCTCTGGGTACGGTCCATGAATCTCACAAGAAAACGAGCAGGGCGATGCATGCAATCCCGTTTCGCAGGGACGATGGCTTTCGTATGTATCCTCGATGTATAATGGGTCTCTTATAACGCATCTGTTCATCATGACTACACATGCCGGCCGGTCAGGGGACAGCCGGCAGACGCCCGTAATGCCCTCATTCCCCAGCTTTACCCTGGCACCGGGGGCAGTAATAGGCGGTGCGGCCGGATACCTTGATAGTGGCGATATCCCCGCCGCACCTCGGGCATCCCCTATCCGTGCCCCGGAGCGGAATAAGCCAGGTATCAGGCATATGTGAGGGATCGGCCTTCTTGTCAATGGCGGTTTGGAGCACTTCCTTCAACTTTTTGAATATTCTCTGCATGGTCTCTTCATTCAGCCCGGTGAGGTCGCTTTTGGGGAACACCCCTGCCTGGAAGAGGATCTCATCGCAATAGATATTACCGATACCTGCCAAGATCTCCTGGTTCATGAGCGCCGATTTTATCGATCCCCTCCGCCCGGAAAGGGCCTCCTTGAAGGCGGTGAAATCCATGTCCGGGGAGAGGGCGTCGGGTCCCAATCCCTTTTTTTTCACGAACGCCCCCGGTTCATCGGTCAGACCGATCGAGCCGAGTTTCCGCTGGGATACATAGGCAAGGTGATAGCCGTTGGAAAACCCTATCAGGAGGCGATCATGGGAGGGATCATGGTCCATCTGTTTGAAGTATTTAAGATATCCGCTCATGCCGAAGTGCAGGACCAGCCATCCGTTATCATCCAGGTGTGCGAACAGAAACTTGCCGTGGCGGAAGGTCTCCTCAAAGCTGCGTCCCTTGATGGCTGACTGCAGCTTTTTGGCGGACAGGGATTCCAGCAGCCTGTCGCTTCGCACCTCCACCCCTTCGATCGATTGATGAAGCGAGGTTGCATCCAGGTATCGTCTTAAGATCTCCACATCCGGCAATTCAGGCATGATCCCTCCTATGTCCATGTCCGGGAAAGATGTGCGGCCGGTCAGGTGACCATATATCCCGCTACGATGGATCCCAGGAACAGGGCCACCAGCACCCAGAAGAATACGCTGAAGATCATGGCCGCGGTGGCTTCCGTCCCTCTCCGCGCCGTCCCGGCGGATGCCGCGGTCCTGTTCTCCGGGGTGGCCGCGGCAAGAAGCAGGGCGAGGATCACTTTTCAATTCGCGGGCCGGAGGCCGAATCCAACACGGATGTCCTGGCGCATGGCCCCGCCTTGCAGGGAGCCGTTCGCTGCATGTCCCGTCGGGCCGTCCTTTTTGATGGAGGGGCATGAGGCGCCATGGGAGGGTGGGCGTGATTCCGTCAACCGACTGTCGGATGGATTGATGATTTGATTCGGCAACGTGTTTCTGGTATCAATGAACTGGGTCTCGTGCCATCCCGTGCTCCGGGACTCAAGGGGCATAATCGGAACTGCCGGGAATGACCGGCAATTCAGATTGCGACATTGCATCGTCGTGGGCGGGCATGTTTGCGCTCCCGGCCCTAAGGTCCACAATGGGAATTGCCGGTGAATGACTCAGGGGGATTGTTACATGGAATTCAAACGGTATAATATCTATTTCCTTTTTCTCCTGCTCGCTGCAAACGGGATTCTGATCTATCTCATCTTCAAACCCTTTCTCATTGCCATACTCACCGCAGCGGTGCTGGCGGTCGTTTTTAACCGCCCTTATCGATTTTTCCTCAAGATCTTCCGCAAGCGCATGGCGATCGCCTCCCTGCTCACCTGCATCCTGGTTGCGGTCACCATCATCATCCCGGTATCGGTTATCCTCGGCCTGGTGGTGAGGGAGGCGAACAGCCTGTACCAGGGGATATCCTCGGAGACCGGCGTGTACCAGAAATACATAGCCGAAGCGCTGTCGTATCTCAAAAACCTTCCCTTTGCCCCGTCGCTGAAGCCCGAAGAAATCCTGGGGCAAAAGGGCGTCATGGACGCACTGAGGAACCTGAGCCAATGGCTGATCCTGATCGTGAGGAAGACCTATGAGAATGTCATGGGGATCGGCATCGGCACCTTCGTGATGTTTTTCACCCTTTTTTACTTCTTTATGGATGGGGAGCGGCTGGTGGAAAGGCTCCTGTATTTGAGCCCGTTGAAAAAGACTCAGGAGGAAATGCTTCTCGGAAAATTCGTGTCCATCAGCAGGGCGACCCTCAAGGGCGCCCTCATCGTAGCCATCATCCAGGGACTCATCGGAGGGATCACCTTTGCACTCACCGGGGTCCCTTCGCCGATCATCTGGACGATCGTGATGATCATCCTGGCCATGGTCCCCCTGCTGGGATCTGGCCTGGTATGGTTCCCGGTGGGGGTGGTGCAGCTTCTGACCGGTAATGTCTGGCAGGGTATCGTAGTGCTGGGCGTGGGCGCCGGGATAATCTCCACCATCGACAACCTGCTCAGGCCCCGGTTGGTGGGACACGACATCCAGATGCACCCCTTGCTCGTGTTTTTCGCCACGCTCGGCGGCATTGTCGTGTTCGGGATTCCCGGGTTCATTCTCGGCCCCATACTCACCGCGTTTTTCTTGACCCTCCTTGAGATCTATGCAATAGAATTCAAGCAACAGCTCGATACCACGGACCAGTCCTGAGTTCATCCCCAGCCGTGTTCATCGGCCAGCGGTTCTCCTCCGGGGTGGCAAGGGAGTTTCCCCGCTTGGTCATCAACGTGATCACCGCCACCATCATCAGCCCCTCGGCGATCTGCCAGGCATTTGCAGGGATCAACACGGAGGGAGGGCTCTCCAGATGGCCGAGGCCCCTGTTGGTGAGCACGGCGAGCAGCAGGAGGACCGATCAATATCCTATCCTGTGCAGCACCTGTTTCAGGCTCTCCGCCGAATGCCTGAACCGATCCTGTTCCTGCTCGGAGAGCGTTAGTGTCAAGAATCGCTCCACCCCGGTTTTATTCACCCGGGAGGGTATGCTCAGGCATACGTCGTTTACATCGTAATAGTCGGTGATCAGGGTGGAAATGGGAAGCACGGAGTTCTCGTCCCGCAACAGCGCCTCGGTGATCCGCACCAGTGCAAGGGCGATCGCATAGTAGGTCGCCCCTTTGTCCTCTATGATCTTGTAGGCGGCGTTCTTTACCTCTTCGAAGATATGTTCGCGGTTTCGCTCCATGTCGCATTGCCTCTGCTGGACGCAGTGCGTGCAGTAAGCCTCGAAGTGCATGCCGCCGATGCTCGCGTTGCTCCAGACCGGAAGCTCCGTATCCCCGTGTTCACCGATGATGTAGGCGTGCACGTTCCTGGGATCCACATTACAGTGGTCGCTGAGCAGGTACCGCAGTCTCGATGTGTCCAGGACCGTTCCCGATCCCAAGACCCTGTGGGAGGCATACCCGGATACCTTCAGGGTGACATAGGTGAGGATGTCCACGGGATTGGTGACCACCAGGATCACGGAATCCCCGGCGTACCTGGTGATCTGGGGGATCATCTCCTTGAATATTCCGACGTTTTTCTCCACCAGATCGATCCGGGTCTGTCCCGGCTTCTGGCTCGCACCGGCGGTAATAACCACCAGGTCCGAGCCCGCGCACCCTTCGTATCCTGCATCGTATATCCTTGCCGGCTGCGCAAAGCTCAGGCCATGATTCAGGTCCATGCACTCACCGGCGGCCTTATCCCGATCCAGGTCGATGAGCACGATCTCCCGGGCCAGCCCGCTGAGCATCAGGGAAAAGGCAAAGGCGCTTCCCACGTTTCCGGCACCTATGACGGCTACCTTGGGCCTCATTGCAGTCATGATCGTCCCCCTTTCGGTCTTTCGTTATGTTCGGAATGCCGGCTTGTCCTGACCATACCATGTCTTGATCATGATTTTGTATGAAGTTTTATAATGAATTATTTGTTTTTATGAGTTCTCATCCCTCGTTGCGATCGAAGGATCATGATGGCTATTGTGCAATCATGGTCTATTATGTAATCGTAGCCATGCCGAGTAATCGTAACCCCATTATGTAATTGAGAACCTATTATAGTATAAAAAGAGGTGTGAAAGGATTGCCTTTTTCGCCTTCTTTATGGCCATTTCCCATAACGTGGCCGGTAATGATGAATGGAACAGCGGTATCAGTCCCGGGCAGCAGGGGTTTTTGATGATCCGGTTGCAGGATCAGGCGATTGTGCCTCGATATCCGGTTGCTTATATGATGCCCCGCCCTTGAATAAACGAAGACCTACCTCAAAAGGGGTAAAAAGGCAGCAGCCCTCCGGCAATGATCGCTGAAAGGAAGAGTGCCTCAGGGGTGTAGTCTTCAGGGTAGAGATAGATCGTGAAGGGCGCCTCCAGTTCCTCAAGTTTAATGGTATCCAAATCCGGCGGTTTGATGAGGACCTTGATATCCGTAATCGCCGACGGTGGCAGAAAGATGGTGGTGGTACCCGCGATACGGGCTAGAGGACTTTGTAAAGGCGAAGGAACGGCAAAGGTCGGGGGATTGGAGAAAATGGGGTTCAACCACGCCTGGCCATAGAAGGGGCTCAGGGTCGGCAGGAACGGGCGAAATGGTCCCCAAACGGCATAGGGATTTATCCACTGCGCTGTTGATGGCTTCCCAATGCTCATGACTGCCACAATGAATATCACAAGAACAGACCATCCGAATCCCTTGATCAGAAACCGTGCCTTCATTTCCATCCCCCCAAATCATCGTAAACAACGCGGCAAGACCGTGTCGACGCCTTTCGGCACCTTTAATTACCGTTTTTATATAAAGCATTATTAATACCAAGGTGAGCCCTGCACGATGGACATTACCTCTCATCGTATATTCGAATTAAACCAATTGAAAAATAGAAGATACCAGACTAACGCCAAAAAAGAATATTTTTTCATATTGTTAAAAATATAGAATACTCTATGCATAGTTGCAAAGTTTTTCATATACCCTGTGCCCTTTTCCACTGACCTTCCGCCTGATGAGCAAGGGAGATATGCTTGCGCCTGATCGGGAGGTGAGTGTCCCGGTTTCGAGGCCCTGTCCGGGGAGAGAAGAGAGCCCGACCGCAGTCCGTGTGTATGAGCTGCCCAGTAATCACAACGGGGTGCACGATTCCGCCTTCCACGGTGATAGATGAAAAGATGCGGCATTGTGCGGCGGCTCGGCGGGCGGGCACCACCGGGAACGTTTTGACGGGCGGGCAAGGCTATGAGAAAATAACCTGAAGGCATGAAAGGCGTTTACATGACCCAGCGTCCCTAACAATTGGAATGGATTATCATTCACTCGAAAGGAGGTAAGTCCCAATGGCCACATTCAGGGATTTATTACAATCTGCTGACTGGAAGCAGGAAAAGCACGTTCCCATCATCGAGTGTCCGAAAAGGATCAAGAAGGGTGAATTCTTCAGGATCGAGGTGAGCATCGGCAAGGAGGTGGCCCATCCCAACACCACCGGGCATCACATCCGATGGATCGCGGTTTATTTTAAACCAAGGGAGGAGAAGTTCCCCTATCAGATAGGACGGACGGATTTCACCGCACACGGCGAGTCCAGTAAGGGTCCGGACACCAGTACGGTATATACGCATCACGAGGTGGTCTTAAGCTTCAAAACCGACCTGCCGGGCACCGTCTTCGCAGCAAGTTATTGCAACATTCACGGATTGTGGCAAAATGCACAGGAAATAGACGTGGAATAAGGGATTGTGCCGAAGAGGACTCCTGCAGGCAGGATCCCCTCTTGCTGTAGCATGCCTTTGAGTCGGAAACCCAACCGACCATGGGGAGGGAACGGAACTCCGGCAATCGTTGGTCCACGCTTTAAGGACGATACCGTCGCCGGTCACTGACCCAGCATTTTCACCACCGTATCGCTGGTGATGATACGCGCCCCCTTGTGCTCCATTTCCTTGAATGCCCTGTCAACATCCCCGAGGTTCAGGTCGACGCCGCGAACACCGTCCCTAATCACCGTGACGCTATACCCGAGTTCCAATGCATCCAGGGCGGTGAACTTGACACAATAGTCGGTGGCCAGGCCGGAAATAAAAAGTTCACCGATGCCTCTGTCATGCAGGTAGTCGTCAAGGGGTGTCTTGTTGATTCTCCGATTGTCGAAGAATGCGCTGTAGGAATCCACCCTGGGATCGGTTCCCTTGTGCAGCATGAAATCGCCTTCCCTTACTATGAGCCCCTCGTGCAGGCGGGCACCCCACGTGTTCTGGATACAGTGGTCAGGCCAGAGGATCTGAGGGATGGCGTCGACATCGATGACCTCGCCGGGCTTTTTGCCGTGCGTGGAGGCGAAACTCACATGATTTTTTGGGTGCCAGTCCTGGGTGAAGACCACGACATCGAAAAGGTCCCCTATCCTGTTTATGACCGGGACTATATGATCCCCTTCATTCACCGGAATCGCCCCTTCGGGGCAGAAATCGTTCTGAACGTCCACGATGATGAGAGCATGCATCGTTTACCTCCTTTGTGGGATTTTCAAGGGATATTCTCTTCGGACACTCTGAAAAAGGCGGTTTGAGGATGGTCACAATGGGTGTCCGATTGTTGATTCCACTGCGGATATGTCGAGGTTCTTGTGCCCACTGCAGGTTTTATCCGGCATCTGATGGGAATCCACGATCAATGAAATTTCCCACGGGCGTTGCATGTGCCAGCCTTTGTACAGGCGGATTGACAGGAAAATAGGTTTGCTACTAAAGAGTATAAACCAAGGCATGTTATGAAATCAATTGTGATTCCATGGCGCTGGCACCGATGCCCGGGCAGAGGCTCTGTCGGGTAAAGGGTAGGATGGGGAGGATTAGGAGGATGTATGGAACCGTTAGGAGGATTCCTCCAATTCGATCTTTCGGATTGCCGCACTATCGCGGAGCAGCTTCCTGACACCGCTTTTTCGCCAGATTTGCTCCAGGGGATAGCGGGTCTTCCTCCTCCAGTTAGGCCGCTCCTCTATGGTCCCAGGAACGTTCTGGGGGAGGGTTTCCTGCCAGAGGTCCTCCAGGTTCACCAGCACAATCCTCACCGGGCTTTCGCACAGATAGAAAAGACAAGCCCGAAGGACAGCAGGGAGGTCGCCGCGGCTGTTCAGCCATGCCCCGTGTCGAAGAAGCCGTACGCAGAACTCCCTGATTCGTTTTCGTCGCTGTCTCTCCTTCCTGGCACCCCGGTGATCGAGAAGGCCCAGTGTCACCCGGTCGTCGATGTCCAGCCCTCGCCAGAAGGCGGCGAAGGTGGGCATATCGTGGGTGTTGAGCCCGGCCAGGGCGTTGGCAGGAACACCTTTGATCACCTTATGGGGGTTATCGGGGAGCTCAAATTGAAGGATATACATGTGCAACAGGTTATGGCGATCCATATCCCTGTTGACATAGGAGGGTACGGTTCCCAGGTTCTCCCCGATGATGAGGGAATCATGCCGGTGGGATTCAATGCTCAGGATGGCATAGAACTCATCCGCATGGTAGTGCACGTATACCCCCTGATCGGCCTCCATGCCTTCCGGTATCCAGAAGAGCCGATGAAGGCCCATCACGTGATCGATTCGAAGGAGCGATGCATGCTCGAGTTGCATGCGGAGCGAGGCTATGTAGTAGGCATAGCATTGCTCCCTGAGCCGATGGGGGTGGAGCGGCGGAAAACACCAGTTCTGCCCTTTGGAGAAGAAGGGATCGGGCGGGGCGCCTGCCGAGACCTCCGGGCAATAAAGCCCCTGGTCACGCCAGACATCGAAACTGTGGCGATGTACCCCCAGAGGCATGTCAAGGCAGAGCCCATGACCCAAGTCCTCCGCCTTTCGGGCCACCGATGCGAGTTGCTCCTGCACGACCCACTGGGCGTATAGATGGTACTGCATAGCGGCGAGTTCAAAATCATGGCTCGACAGGCTTCCTTCCCGGAGAGGGCTGGGCCATTCGGGCCAGGGGCGGCCTTGTGCCTCACAGGTTGACTGGAACCGGGCATATTCCTCTGCCAGGGGATGTGCCTCGAGATAGTGAAGGTATTCTTCGTAGCGGGAGGGGGGCCTCTCGGAAAAGAAAAAGGCGGCCAATCGCTCCATGATCCCTCTTTTCTGGGTAGCGTGACGGCGATAGTCCACCAGGGCGGATGTCTGCAGGGCTTCCAGTTCCCTTTTGAAATCGGAGGACCCAAGGATCGTTTGCGCCTCCCTGCAGTGTGCCAATTCCGGCACCCGTGTGACATCGATATACAGCTCGTTCCAAAAAAGGCGGCTTACAGGTGCATAGGGGCTCGGATCGAATACTTCGTTCAGGAAGGAGGCAAGGATTGGGGTGGTGGCGGTTATCTCAACCCCTGCTTCGGCCACCTGTGTAATAAGGGTCTCAAGGTCGGTGAGGTCCCCCGTACCCCAGCTCCGTTTACTATGTAAGGCATAGATAGGGACAAATACCCCCAACTGTTTTTTGAAAGAGTTGCTGGAAGAGCCAAATGCCTTGATTGGAGAGGCGATGATCATCACCCGGAACAGATCCCTTCCCATCTCCATGGTAAGTTGATGGTATCCGATGGGGAGCCTGGCAGGAATGGTGAGCATTGTGACTACATAGGTGATCCCATCAATTTTCCTTAATGTTCGTGAAGGAATACGGGAAGGTGTGAAGATGAAATCATTCACCCCCCCATCCTCGGTCACGAGATGGCACCGGATAGGCTCCTCTGCCCGGTCATGGGGAATACGCAGCTTCAAGCGTGCCGGTACTCCCTCCCACGCAACAACGACCGGTTCCACAAAACGGCCATACAGGAATCGTCTGCGGGCCGCAAGCGTGTCCGGCACGTCTTGAAGGTCGTGTATATGGGCGCCTAGGGTCCGGAGCACTCGTATAAGGGCCTCCGGAGAGGCATGCCTGCGATTGCCCTCTACGTCATAGTAGGCAAGCTGTATTCCATATAATCTGGCCAGCTTGTGTAACTGTTTGATCAATGGATCGGTCATGATGCGCGTCATGGGTCTTCCATATCGATGCTCAGGAGAATTTACTTGTCAACCTCAGGGTAAGGCATGCCCTCCTCATCCACGGTATGAAGACATGGATCATCTTATCCGGTCGGCTCAAGGATGATTGAATCATTGCAACCGATTTCTCCCAGCCTGGATAAAATCCGCTCCCGCTCAATTGCTCCCTTGCCGTGGGGAGGGGGGTATCGTTATCTGCCTCGTTATAGCTAACGCGAGTCGGACCGGGGTGCCAGCAAAATGTGCCACCCAGGTGAAGACATTTCCGGTACTTGGCCATTCCCCCATAGCCAAGGTCACACTGTTCCCTTGTTGACCGTACACAATCCATTAAGGATATCATTGGCCTGTCCGAACATCAAATGGGTGGGCACATTTCCCAATGCCGAAGGCATGCTCAACGACAAAAATGTTTCGCTATCCGAGCGAATGCCTTTCCCTTCCCCTTTTTGTTATTAAGTGATCCTGAATGCTTCGCGTATATGTAAGTGTATAGTTACTTCAAAAATGGGTGTATTTCATAATACCAGGTATTACTTCGAAGCGAAAGAAACGAAGGAATGCATGCTGACTACAATGGAACGTCAGAATTGGAATTGCAGCAGGGACAGGGAGTGAATTTTCTGCAAGGGTAAGATATGATATAATTATAATCGTAATTGGTGTATTCAGGGAAGGGATGCAGTTGGAGTACATGGTGAGGAAGGGGGGCGCAGGATGTCGGAAGAATTGATGCACGAGATGTCCTATGAGATGGAGGGGGTAGTGCCCATCGCCGGGCTCATTATATTGAGCCCCAGGGAACGGGCGTGCGTGGTCACGGTGGCACGGATGATCACCCCCCATACCCATGATTTGACCAGTGCATGGTCCACCATCTTTTTCAGCCACCTCAGCACGCAAAAGGGGGTCCCCCTGGAAGAGATAATGAAACACCCCGAAAACATCTCCCTTCAGGCGCACCTCATCAGCCTCGTCGACGATCTTGCCCGGAATATCGGGGAGGATGATCTCGAAGGGTATGTAAGGCAGGTAGTGGAGTTGGGTGTGTGCATGGCCAAAGAGGATCTGCCCTTTGAAACCGTGGTGCAGGGGTTTCATTTTTTCGAGGTGGTCACCGACACCTTTTTGAGTGAGCGTTTTTCGGACAGCGCCGAGCTCTTCGAAACCCTCAAGTCCATGGATACCCTCTGCCACGCCACCCTGGCGGTTATCGCCAAGGAGTATTTCAATGAAAAGAACCGGCGGATAAACCTGCTGCAGGTTTCCCGGGCCGAAATGGTCACCGGACTTGTGCATGACGTGAGGGACAAGCTCTCCTTCGGCAAGACCCTGCCTGATATGTACCGCAGCGGGGTGTTCGAGAAGAACCCCGAAAAGCTCGGGCATTATATGGACATGCTCAAGGATATCATGGAGGAGGCCCTCGAGGTCATCACCCATGCCCTCGACTATGGCAAGATCATCGACGGCTCCTACAAGATTAAGGCGCGCAAGACGGACCTGGTGAGCCTGGTGAGAAGGATCGTGGAGCCGTTTATCAAGATCCTGGAGGATGAACATAAGAAGGTGTTCATCAACGGGCAGCTCTACAAGGGAGGACCTGTTGACCTGAAGGCCATGGCGTATGTGGACACCAAACAGATCGGCCGCGTGTTCGGCAGCCTTTTCGCGAATGCGGTGAAATACACACGCGATGAGATACGATTTACCTTCGAGGAGCGGGAGTGCTGTATTTGGTGCTCGGTTACTGATAACGGCATAGGGATCGCCGAGGAACACAAGAAAAAGATGTTTCATTCAGGGATTGCAGGGATACAGATCCCCGGTGACCACATGGAGGTGAATTACGGCATCTGCACCGATACGGTCAAAAGGATCGTCGAGTTGCACGGCGGGTCGATCGGTGTGGATTCATCGCCCGACACAGGGACCACCTTCTACTTCTGCATCCCTAAAAGCCCCAGCAGATAGGCTGTTTGCTACATCCCCTTCTTCATGATCTTTTCCAT
>JBLIRP010000095.1:0-13373 GCA_049472355.1 bacterium
TCACTCGGGCCGGGATCACCGCACGATGCGGATGGTGGTGGTAATGCCTCCCCGTATCGCCACGTTCAATTGCACCGTTACCCTGGAGGGCTTGACCGCATTCTCGAAATCTTCGAGGATCTTGTGGGCAAGGTGCTCGTGGAGGATGGGTATGTCCCGGTAGGCGAGGAAATATTCCCTCAGGCTCTTCAGCTCGGGGACCTTGGCATCGGGGACATAGGTGATGCGGACCGTGTAGAGGTCCTGTATCCCGGTCATGGGGCACACGGCGGTGAGCTCGGGATATTCATAGGTGACTTCCCCCGCCTCCTTGTACAGAAAGTCGAGCGTCCTGATCGGGGGCATTGCCCTTGCCTTCACCTCCTCCTGCTGCCTTCGGATCTCCTCATCATCCATGTCCTCAATCCTCTTTACAAATATTTCTTTTTTCTCTTTCATCATATGCTCTTCCTCTACGGTTTGATTTTTTCCGCGCATCCCTCATAACTGCTGAATACATCGGGGAGGAGGAAAAGGGATACACATTGTTGAATGCGGACAAGCACCGGGGTCAGCCGGGGCCTTCGGTTCGGCACCCCTGATCAGGAGCGAAGGGTGCATCCCGCCTTCTCCAGGATCTCCTTTACCGATACCGACGCCGGGGAGTCCTTGGGAAGGTCGAGGATCGATCTGCCCTCGAAGTTGTATCTTTCAACATCCCTGTCGTATGCGATCGACCCCAGGTAGGTCCCCAGCCCGGTGGGGATGTGTTTCAGCATATCCTCGGTGAATCGATGATTTGCCACCAAAAAAAATTTCTCGTACCTGATGCCGGTTTCCCTGGTGAGCCTATGGACCCGCTCGATGTTGTTCATTGATTTCAGTGAAGGATCCATCATCAGGAACAGGTCATTGATATCGGATGTAACCCGCCTGTTGAGATGTTCGAGACCGGCGGGCGCATCGATCACCACGTTGGCGTAGTTCCCGGCCAGACCCGGGATGATCTCCCGAAGCAGATTATTCGGCACACAATAACAGCCCGTGGTCCATTTTATCCCGAGTGAAATGAGGTCGAATTCCCCGGATTCATAGAGGCATTCGCTGTTCACCAGATACCGTATCTTTTCGGGCAGTGACATGGTGCCGATGTTCTCGTACCCTCTTTTTTTCTGGATATCGAACAGGACCTCAAGCACAGTACGCACCCCTTCCCGTGCAAGGTCTATCCCCAGCATCTCACCGAGGCTCTGATCAGGGTCGATATCGATAAGCAGCAGAGGGGGTGCCAGGAATCTGACTGAAAGGGCCGCGAAGCTGGTCTTCCCTGTTCCCCCCCGTCCGGTGGTTACGAGTGTCCTTCCCATTGCGCGTATCGCTCCTTCCTTGTTTGAAATCGTATATGCACGTTATCAACCAATTACCTGTTTTCAAGGATCTCCCTTCCTCACGGTGACGGCCTGATCACGGCATTATAGCAGACAGCCGTGAACCAGCGGCATATGGAGCCATTATAGTATACCGGCGTCCATATGTCTCCCCTCCGGCACGGCCCAAGGAAATGCCGGGTGCGCACGGACGGCAGGCTATCCGGGCATGAGACAGGCCCCTCCTGTTTAGCGGGCAATGGAGGGGACGGCTCAGCCAAAAGGACCACAACATGTGGTTATTCCGGCAGGCATTGCATTCCGGTGCCGGAAGTCTTACCATGAAAGGAGAAGCCGGTCCGGTGCCGGGATCGCCGCTCCCGTGGTCAGTTAATCCATTGCGCCTTGAGGGCAATTATTTACTACCTGCGGTATGAACGATTTTCGCGATTGCCGGCATAACCGCCGGAAACAAGACGACCATCCTGCTTAAGGAGCCCAGTCATATGCAGCAAAAAATCTTTATCGACGCCAACACCCTCCTTCTTGATTCCTTTACCCTGGCACGAAGGATCTACGAAGATGGCTACCGGCCCGATTTCCTTATCGGTATCTGGCGCGGGGGGACCCCTCCCGGGATCGCCATCCACGAATTCTTCGTGTACAAGGGATGCAGGCCCGCCTCCCATACCGCAATCAAGGTCGAATCCTACTACGGCATTGAACAGCGAAAGGAGGCCATCGTTGACGGCATGGAAAAGGTAACCCCGCGATTACACCCCGACGGCAGGCTCCTCATCGTGGACGATATCTTCGATACCGGAAAGAGCATCGAGGCGGTGAAAAACGTCCTGGCAGAGACGGTGACCTTTCCCATCCAGGTGAGGGTGGCAACCATTTACTACCGGCCTGACAAGAACGTGACCAGCTTCGCCCCGGACTATTTTCTGAAAAAGGTGTACTCCTGGGTGGTCTTCCCCCACGAGCTCGAAGGACTTAGCGAAGAGGAGATACGACAGAAGGGTCCGAGGCTCTTCACAATCCTCACGGGAAAAGGGAATGAAGGGGAATAGGCCGATCAGCGCTGGCAGGAGGAGATAAAACAGGTATACCCCTGCGGAAGCCCCACGCTGGTGAAGTCCGTATTCAGATCCGTTCCGGTGCCTGCCCCGGTCCCTGATGTGGGTGTCGCCGAATTGGGTATCAATCCCTCCTCCGATGGGCTGCTCTCCACCCCGTAGATATTATAGGCGGCAACCTGGACCTTGTAGGAAACCGTGGGATCGAGCCCCGACAGGAGATAATAGGTGGTGTTCCCCACATCCACCTTCGACAAGGTGGTCTGAGCAATGGGATTCGTCCCCTGAGTGCTGCTCTGACTCGAAGAGGATGATGACGAGGACGAGGATGACGACCCTCCTCCTCCCTCCATACCCCCGCCGCCCTCGGTGCGATCACTGGATGAGGAGGATGATGAGGAGGAGGAGCTGCTGTTCTGCATGAAACGGGTATCCGCGATCAGGGGGCGCGAGGTCCCGAAGGAAGGGCCATAGTAAAGATTATACCCGATCGCGTCCGGACTCTGATTCCACTGAACGGTGGCCCCCCGATTCTGGATGGTCACGATCAGGGAGTTGGGCGGGGTGGGGGCCTGGCTGATCCCCCTCAGGCCGAAGGTCTTCCTTATCAATTCACTATGGGCGCTCCCATATTTCACCTGATCCACGATCTGGACGTTCACCAGGAAATCCAGGTAGGTGGCGGGCTTGGCCATGCGGGCAAAATGAAAGAGGGTGTCCGCGATCCCGATCCCCTGGTCCCCGTATTCCTTGCGCAACTCCTGCCTGAGGTCCCACATGGCCCCCGAGAGGATCAGGCTGCTCTGGTAAAGTTCCTGGCCATAGTTGATCAAGTAGTTGAGGTTATTATCCAGGTTCCTGACGCTGTCGTGATCGATCCAGAAGCCTCCCTCGGCGATCTTTGAATCGTTGGTGATGGTGCACGCCCAGTAATCGGAGAACGCCTCGTGCATCGCATCGAATTCCGAAAAGCGCGAGAGCGCGGCGTACCCGCCTGACTCCCCTATCCACTTACTCAGGCTCTCCAGGGTGCCGTAGATACTGTCGGTGATCGCATGGGTGCACTCGTGATAGATGATGTCCGCAAAATGGGCGAAATTCCCGTATTCCAGCTTGTCCCCCTCGCCGAAAAAGATCCCTTCCCCGGGCATCCAGAATGAATTGTTGTATTCCTTGTCATACCGGATGGTAACCGGAATGGGAAAATATTCGGCCGACTCCGACCAGAACTCCGGGTCGATCTCCTGGATATACCGTACCAGGTGATTGGCATGATAAAAGACATTTATTTCATCGATGTCACCGAGGGCGTTCACGGTTCCCGCCTTGGTGCCCACGTCGTAGTCGGTAACACGGGTGATATTCATGTTCTGTCCGGTTGCCCCGGACTTCACACTACTCTTTGTATACACCGCCGATGCACCGTCCTCATTGATGATCTGGAAGTACCGTCCCTCGAGCTTGGAGCCCAGGATGTTTTTGGAGGCCTCTCCGGTGATGGAGTAGTAACCCTCATCATCGGCAAAGGCACTGGTACTGGTATACATCCCGATATCGTCGATATTCCACCCGCAATAGCTCACGTACCCGTTGGTCGGGCCCATGCCCCATCGAAGAAAGATATTCTGCCGGCCATCGGCCCACTTGGAGACATCATGCAGTATCAGTCGCCACCCCCCGTCGTAGATATTCTCTTCGGGATTGGTCCAGATCTTCCACCAGGTGGAGGTAGCCCCGTCGGCAATTTCTATGGAGGCGCTGTCCGCCTCGGAGCCCTCAACCCCGAGCCACCGCCAGAAACGCAGATAGATATCGCCTTTTCCGGCGCAATTGACGGGATTCAGGGTGGTGAGATACTGGGGTGCCCACATGTTGAGGGGGTAATACCCATTGAGACTGAACCCGTAAAAATTGTTCCCCGTATGGCCCGTCTCCGGTCCCGGTCCCCCTGCACCGACCACGGGATATCCGGTGGGCCTCCCGTATTCCCATCCATATGCAGCCGTACCGATCCATCCCGGATTGCTGTCGAGTGATTCGTACATCAGGGGCGGATCGTCCCGCAGGCATATGACCTTTGCGTAGGGGAGCGGCACGTCCACCGGATTGTCCTGTGAATACCTGGGCAGCACCTGCCCCCGTATCTGCCCGGAAACCAGGAACCTGCCAAGATCCTCTCTTACCAGGATATGCCCGCTGTCCGCTTGGACGAGGTAGTGCCGTCTTCGGAGTGGCTTCAAAGACCTGAAGGTAAGGTCCCAGGCCCACACATAGTTCAATTCCTCATCCTCCACGAGAGGATAGAGGACCAGTTCCTTCCCGATGCATTCCATCTCAGGCAAGGGGGAGGGATCACCCATATCCGCCTGTGCGGCGGCTATCGCCTGCTCCACTCCGGAGACAGGGGGGGCGGGCGCATCCACCCCCGGGAAGTGGCCCATGGTTACGGAGAGGACCTCCAATGCATCCGAGAGGATGAAGGAGATGGTGCCCCCGTATACGGGAAGGCCCCTGTATACCTGACCGAATTCCACGAACCACATCCCCCCCCGATGGGTAGATTGTCGATGCCGAATCTCATCAATGTCAAGGCCGAACAGGTCCTTATTCTGCCGGATAAAGGCAATGCACCCCTGGGTGACATCAGCCGGGCCGTTGAATCCCCGCGGCGCATCCAGTTGTATCCCTTGCCCGAGGATACGATACGCCTGCCCGGAATCCGGCCTGCCGAGGACACGGACACGTTCGCCATATCGCGCGAAAAAGCCCTTCCATGCCTCGTTCGTATTTTTCAAGGTGTCCGGGGCAAGGGAACGGGCCGACGCAGGGGATGTATTTTCCCCTGCCGTTACGCCCCTTTGACGTGTCCGGGGAGACATGAATCCCTGGGTAAGGTTTGGGGAAAGAAGCAACAGGAGGAATACGAAAAGACTGATGAGCACCATGGATTCGCATCGTATCATGGTGCTCGCCGGTACAAAGGGGCACTGCTTGGTCATGTCATCCCTGCATGCTAAAATGGTCCTGTTTCATGTCAAGTGTTCGATAACTCCCTTGTCCTATAACTGTTCGTTTGACCTAACATGCATATACAATACCAGGCAAAGACCGATTATAGTATGCGCAATAATTCATATTATTCAGACTGCATGGGCTTTTTGATGTGAAACAGGGAGGGGGGGCATGCTCAAAATATGATCTTCGGTGTATGATAATTGACCTTCTGCCTGATACACTCCGGCAAAGACCCTGCGCGATTCCAGCATGGATTTCCGCAGCCCCCGGCGACCCCCTGCCTACGGATCTAATGAGCAACCGATTCGATAAAGCAAAACACCCTCTTCTCCGATCCCCCGCTTGTCAGTGAAGACACGGTATAAGGGGTTGCATAGGCGAGTTCCGAAGGATCGCTCTCTGCACGGTAGATATTGTACGAGGTCACCTTCAGCACATAGGTGGTGCCGTTAGTCAGGCCATCCAGACGATAGGTCGTATTCAGCCCTGCATCCCTTCGGACGCTCGGGTCCTCCCGGTCGGACACGATATCGTTCTCCGTTCGGAAGTACATGTAATATCCGGCCACCTCCTCGCTGTCGGGATTTTCCTTCCATTCCAGATCCACATGGGTGTCACCGGCTACCGCCACCAGGCCGCTCGGTGCAGTAGGCGCCCTGCTTATGCCGCGGAGGCCGAATATATCCTTGATCACCGATACATGCTCCCCGGTATACGAGATCTCATCCTGAAGGAGCACGTCCACGAGAAAATCGTCAAAGGTGGTTGCCCCACCGTACCGGGCCAGATGGAAGAGTGAGTCCGCGACCTCACTGCCCAGCAATTCCCGTGTCTCCCACATCGCGCCGGACAGTATGAGGCTGTTGGCATAGGCGTCGTCACCATAGTCATCCGGGTACTTGAAGGAGTTGTCCAGATTCCTCACATAGGCGTGTCCGATCCAGAAGTCCCCATCCCCCACCATGGAATCCCCGTTCAAGGTGCATGCCCAATAATCGGAGAATGCCTCGTGCATGGCGTCAAACTCGGTCACGAACACCGGCCCGGTCTGCTCGCCGTCGGTGGTCCTTCGTATGGAGGTAAGGGGGGGCATGAACAGGGAGTAGAAGCTGTCGGTGACGGCATGGGCATACTCGTGATAGACGATGTCGGAAAAATGCACAAAATTCCTGTACCCATCCACACAGGAATCCCCCTCGCCAAAGCAGATCAGGTGTCGTGGCGACCAGAAGGCGTTCAAGTAGTTATCCCCATAGCGGACCACAACCGTGATGGGGCCCTTCTTGTCCATGACATCATAGAGGGGATCGATCCCCTTGACGGTGCGCAAGAGGCGGTCCACGTGATAGAAGGCGTTGAGCTCGTCAAATGCCTTGACCGTGGTATAGTTCGTATCCCAGTCCACCGCAAAGGGGGTATTGGGATCCGCACCGATCCCTTCAATGGTATAGATGGCGGCGGAGCCATCCTCGTTCTGCACATCCACATACTCCCCCATCAGGCGGCAGACCAGGGTGTTATCCGGAACCCCTCCGGTGTCTGGAAACTGGAAATACCCGTTGGGGTCCGTCACCTCCTTGAGACTCTCGTATAGCCCGACGTCATCCACATTCCACCCGCAGAATATCCCCGAGCCATCGGTGGGGCCCATTCCCCAACGGATGGCCACCGACTTCCCGTCCGCCAGGTCCGAGATGTCGAAAAACTGCAGGTTCCACCCCTTCCATGCATGGAGAAAGGCATCGTACACCCCGTCCTCGATCTGGCTGGTCCCGTTCGACCAGATGGCCGTCCAGGTCAGGCCGGCATCACTGGAGACCTCTACGGTGGCCCGGTCGTACGTGGTGCGTGTTTCCTCGTCGTCCTCCCAGTATTCCCTCTGTACTCCCAGCCAGCGCTGGAATATGAGGGTGACCCCGGTCTTGTTCGTACAGGATATGGCATGGGTGGTGAGATATTTGGGCCGCATGAGGTTCGTGTAATCCCCGGTCAGATTGTATCCGAACACATTCTGGCCGGTGAAGCCACTGTTTGGATCAGGGCACCCCGCATGACCATAGAAGTTGATGTCCTGGGGCTCCGGATCGCCGAACTCCCACATCCCCTCACGGGTCCATCCGGGATCCGTATCCAGGTTGCTCTCGTACACGGGTTGATCAAAATTGAGCAGATGGACATACTGATTGCTGAAGGGGACCCACTGCGGGGGATCATTGAAATACTCCGGCAGCACCAGCCCCCTGACCGTTCCCTGAACCGCTCGACGGTCAAGGTCATAGGTAAGGATTATCTCACCGGAGTGCGCGTCGATGAAGAACAGCCTGCTTCCCGATGACGCACCTGCCCATACCGGGACCTGCCAAGCAAGGAGATACTCAACACCCGCATCCGTGGGCACCGGAAGAACAAACAGGCCTATCTCACCGATGTCATCCTGGTGTGCCTCCATTCCAGTAATCTCCCTGACCATCAGCTCCGCCTCATAGGAACTGAGCGCCGTATGGGGTGAAACCGAAATCCCCGGATAGGTGTCCCCGCAGATCATCAGGAGATTGCCTGCCTCGTCGAAACGGAACCTTATCCCCCCGCCATAGACAGGGATCCCTTGGTAGTATTGCCTCAGCCGGCAATAGATGATCCCTCCGCGCCGGATGATGTCCTCTTCGACCAGATCCCCGTCCGATACCTTGAAGCAATCCGATTGGTCACGGATGAGCTGCCGGACAGAGGACCATATCTCCTGGTCGGTCACTGTGCCTGCCCTCAATCGGATGGCCTGAGAGGGACGTTTTGCATAAAGCCGATGGATCGTACCCCAGTCATTCCACAGACCTACCCATTCCTGACCGGACGCATCCCGTAATCTCCGTAATCCCTCCCCTGCCCCGCCTTCATGCGAAACTTTAAGGCGATTCGGGGTGAGGTTTCTTCGTGAAAGGTTTATCCGATGCCCTCCCGCATCGGGAAGAAAGGCGCGGGCGGGCGTTACAAGCCACATGAATACCACAATCCCTGCAATGCACCCCAACCAACACCGCACACTGTTTTTTCCCGGGTAGGAACATACTGCCATGGTGAAGACATCCTATGTTAGAGATTAACCACTGCGTTCACCGGGACCGGAATGGCCGGATGTGCCGGCGACTCATCCGATCAACACGGGATTCCCTGTGCCCGCGGCGAACGCCTACCCCTTCTTCCTACAGTGCATACACGTAGAGCTTCTGTATGTATATCGGCAAAAATGACTCAGCAGAACGGACGGATGCCGTTACCAGTTGAGGTCAAGGGAACGGCGGATATGGTCGGAGATCTGCCTGGTGATCCGGAATGCCTCGGTGGCAGATAGCGAAAAGAGGGGACAATTTACCAGGGGAGGAGAATCGCTGGAAAGGGAAAATACCCTGAAAAGGCCGGATAGGTCATCGGGTCGATGTTTTGGCTACGTGAGGGATTGGGTTGAGAAGAAGCTGCGGCGGCATCTGATGCGTGCCCGAAAGCGCAAGGGCTTCGGATGGAAAAGGTGGACCAGGTCCTGGCTGTCTACTCGACGCAGCGACAGAATGGCGTTTTATTGAGGTGAGCGAGGGTGGTATATGCCCTATCTTATATCCTCAATCCAGGCGATGTGCTTCTTGAATCGACCATTCCTAATGCCTTCGTAGAGCCTGCGGTCGGATGTCACCATCCTGGCATCGAGAAGGGCGGCAAGGGCAACGTATAGGCAGTCGTATATGCTCTGTCCCATCTGGTTGGCGATGGCGAATGCTGAATTGAGATACGATACAAACGGATGATTTTGTATCGGATATCGGCGAAGTGCATCCCGTAGCTCCATTCCCTCTTCCACCGTGACGACACCGCGCCGAATCCACTTGCAGATTATGCTGTCCATCTCAAGAAACAGAAAATCGGGCGCATGGAGCCGGTTCCTTCCGTTCAGAACCGAGAGTGCGGCATCGCTATATTCCTCATCGACAAACCATTTTGCCGCAACACTCGCATCCACGATGAACACGCTCACTTCGCTCTGTCCTCTCGGATGAGTTCCCCCGTGTCAGGAAATCTCCTGCCCTTAAACCTCCGACGGAACTCCTCGGATATCCTAAGAGCCGCCTCCATGTCCACCTTGGGCTCCGCTGCGGCCTGCTCGAGAATGAACTTCACCTCGGATTGCAGAGAACGTCCTTCTTCTTTGGCGCGTTTCTTAAGACGCTCGACAATGTCTTTGTCTAAGTCTCGAACCAGAATCTGTGCCATGATTATCCTCATGCCTCATATGCTATCGTTATGATAGCATATGGCTTTGCCCTTGTCAATACGCTTTTGTCAGATCGGGCTGAGCATTCTCCAGCATTTGATTTGATTTTTATGATAGAAATTGCTCTTCCGGACAACATGATGGGTAAGGTTTTCAATTCTTGTCAATGCACATATTCAAGCAGAACCAAGCAGATGGGGATGGCCTGAGATGGATGTTTGAACGAATGGATGTGGTTACTATTCGAGGTCAGAGGAGGTGCGGATATGCTCGGAGATCTGCCTGGTGATCCGGAATGCCTCGGTGGCCGCCTCCACGGTATCCCTGGTGCCCCTCTTTATCACGATGCCCAATTCAACATTTTTGACGATTAATGGATTATAGGTTAATATATCATTAAGCTAACATATTATTTCCCTCTGTTTTTAATGATGTACCAAGATGTGATTAGTTAGGGGCTACCTTATGAAAAATAAAATGCCTATAAAAATTAAAGGGAAGATTCCCGTGAGTTTCTTTAAAGAAGGCAGGATGTTCGTAGCATATTCCATTGTTCTGGATCTTTCTACTTGTGGCGAAACATTTGAAGAAGCGAAGAAAAATTTCATGGAAGCCTTGAACATTTTTTTTGAAGAGTGTATTAAAATGGGGACCTTGGTTGAAGTTCTGGAATCCTATGGATGGGAAAAAATAGGAAAATCATGGCAACCGCCAGCCTACATCGGACATGAAGATTTACCAATACCTCTCCAACAATTGCATTCATAATGAGTAAATTAGGTCCAATCCATCATACCAGACTTGAAAAATTTGCAGAGTATGTTGGTTGTGTTTTCATAAGGCAAGAAGGCAGCCATAAGGTGTATTGGAGATCGGACCAAATTCGGCCTGTAATTATTCCTCAATACAAGGAAGTACCTCTATTTATCATACAGAATATCTTAAGGCAACTTAAGATTTCACGAGATGAATATCTTCAAATATTAGACAAGCTCTAACCCACCAATTACTTCTAAAGTAGGGCTGTCTGAGGGCAGCCGCCTGAGGATTATGTTTTTTGGATCTTCCATGACTCACGCCCCGGCATGGAGATCCTTGGTTCGATAATCCGATTCTCATCTTCTGCAAAGAGCTACTCGTCCTAACGAATGGATTCCGTTACCAGTTGAGGTCAAAGGATTGGCGGATATGCTCGGAGATCTGCCTGGTGATCCGGAAGGCCTCGGTGGCAGCCTCCGTGGAGACGGTGCCCAGGCCGCAGGCAGGGGTGATGAGGGACTGGGCCGCGATATCCCTCGTATCAAAACCGAGCGTGGCGAGACGCTCCCACGCATTCTCGAGCCGTGCCAGGAGTGTTTCTGCGGTCTCCTTGCGGATATCCTCTTCATTGGTGGGTACGATTCCCCAGGCGATCATACCCCCCGTTTGAAAGGAAGCCCTTGAGATCCTCTGATACGCCCGCCGGTCCTGATGACCTACGCGTGCACCGGCCCCGCCAGGGTCTCGAAGCATATCCTCTCAGGGGCAATACAGTTCAGAAAGACAGACCCGGCAAGGCAGCGGGCGCCGTTTCCGCACATCTCCACCTCGCCTCCGTCCGCATTGTAAAAGCGCATCCTGAAGTCGACCCGGTCCGAGCGCTCCACCATAATGAGGCCGTCCGCGCCCAGCGAGATCCGCCGCGTGCAGATGGATCTGACCGCAGGTATGGCGAATATCTTTGCCGTGCTTGGACGTGACGTAGAGGACCCTGGTGACCATGATACCGGCATTGCCCACCAGAACCCTGCACGGCTCCGAGATGATCCTGCAGCCGAGGTCCCTCGCAACGGGGTGCAATGTCCGGGCCCACTCCTCAGGGCTCGCAGGCTCCTCCTCCCGGGAACGGATCCCGAGCCCTCCCCCCATATCCAGGGATAAGATCTCGATCCACTCCCCGGCAAGCCTTTTGACCAGTAGGCTTACCCGTTCCAGGGCCGACAGAACGGGACAGACAGAACGGGGCCGATTTCTTGACATTTAATAAAAATTTTGATACTTTTTATTATAGTTTCTCTTCATTTCATGAATCAACATCATCTATTTGCATTCAATTCATTTCTTCTTTGCTTATCAACTTGGATAATTAAAGGCACGGAGATAGCAGAAATTTATCCCTCTCACAAAGGATGGTGATGCCCACAGATATGAAGAGAGCTTTAGTGTTTTCAGGGGGGATAACTGTTCATTTGTTTTGGAGACATGGATTATGAGGCCTTTCAATAAATTGTGCGTGATAACTGTATGCTGCATTGCAATCTCATTCCTGTGCATCACAGAGATACACGCTGCTTCAGAAAAGGCATCACCCGCAGGATCATCTTTACATGCCGCTCGACACGAGATATCTTCCCCTGACAGAAAGCCCTCCGGAACACCCCATGGGTCTTCCCTAAAGAATCATCAGCCTCTGAATACAGAGGAGGAATTCAGGCATAGATTCAAGGGTGAGATCATGAAAAGGGGCGGCAAGAATCATGATATCCCGAAATACATCGGAAGAATCGAGGCCAAGCCCACGGATGAAGATCCAAGGAAGTCGGCCCGGGCATTCTTAAAAGAGAGCGCACCGCTCCTGAAATTGACCACGGATAATCTCGACGAGGGATCGCTCAGCGAGCGGGGGAAATTCAAGCACGTGGAATTCAAGCAGCAATACAAAGGAATCCCCGTTGAGAGAGCACGCATAATGGTAAATATGCGCCAAAACGGAGAGATCATAAGCCTTGAGTCCGATTATGAGCCTGACCTGGACGGACTTGACATTGCAACAACACCGGATATAAATCCTCAGGATGCTATCTCGATTGTGGCTTCCGATCTTGGAGTGGTTGAGGAAGCGGCATACGGGCCGCTCTTGCCTGCTGAAGAATGCGAGTCATGCAAAGGCAATGGTGATATAACCGAGGGTATGCCGGTTTATGCCGAGAATTAACCCGTGCCAAAGGCAGAGTTGGTGATCTTCCCCGATACCAAAGGCCAATTCTACCTTGCCTGGAAGGTAGCCTATTCGGATAATGTTCAAGGAAGCTGGGTCTATTATATCGACGCCCGCACGGGCACTATAATCGACCGTTTTGACAACCTGATACATTTTTCAGTGGACGGCACGGTAAGAGGCAACATCCTTCTCTTTAACGCATCTGATCCCTCTAATACGGTATCGATGGGGCTCCGGGACAGCCTTGTTTATGCTGACTATCGTGTTACCCATCAAGATTGCTATCGGGTATGCCTTAGAACGCGTTGGGTGTGTTGCCCTTGGCACATCGTTTGTGCTGCTTGGGAAACACGCTGCCATCCGCCGACTTATTCATGGTACACTAGCGACATAGAGGAAACCTCCTCTGACGGGAGTTACAGCAATTTAAGCTTTGAAGACTCTGATCGATACAGGTTGCGCTTCGATCTGGACGGGAGTATTACACGGGTTATCAACTCAAAGAATGGCCTTTACAGCCGAACTGTCGAGAAGGACACCGTTGATGATCCTTTTGATTTTGTATTTTATGAGAATCCTGACGATCCTTATTCCCTCTTTGACAGCGTCAATGTCTTTTATCATGTCACCGATACATTGGATAACTACTACGAGGATGAATTGGATTTTGAGTTGGGATACAAGATAATCTG
>JBLIRP010000096.1:0-13159 GCA_049472355.1 bacterium
GTCAACGTCATCGCCGGATGTTTTATCGATTCGTTCTATGATTGCCGGCAGGAATATCCTGAAGGTTGTCCCTTGTCCCGGTTCAGTGATGACCTGTATCCACCCCTCGTGCTGTTTGACGATTCCATAGACGGTGGAGAGCCCCAGCCCGGTTCCCTCCCCCTTTTTCTTGGTGCTGAAAAACGGCTCAAAGATATGCGCCTTGACCTTGCTGTCGATTCCGGTACCGGTGTCCTCAACCGAGAGACATACAAACCTTCCCGGCCTGGCCAGGGGGTCATCCCTGCAATCCCTTTTTTCCAGCATGATGTTTTCCGTCTTTACACAAAGTCTCCCCCCCTGCGGCATCGCATCCCGTGCATTGACCACGAGGTTCATGATGATCTGTTCGATATTGCCCTGGTCCGCCTTGATATTCATCAGATCGGATGACATGGTGGTAGAAAATTCAATGTCTTCCCCGATGAGGCGCGTGAGCATCTTGGTCAGGTCGTTAATGACGGAATTGAGGTTCAACAGGGAGGGCTCGATCGACTGCTTGCGGCTGAAGGCGAGGAGTTGCCTGGTGAGAGATGCGGCCTTCACCGTTGCCTTCTTTATCTCTTCGACATCCTTGTGGATCTGTCGCGTGTCCTCGGACCCGAAGAGCATGAAATCGCAATATCCCATGATGGTTTGAAGAAGGTTGTTGAAATCGTGGGCAACGCCCCCTGCCAGTCTCCCCACTGCATCCAATCGTTGGGCATGGTGAAACTGTTCTTCCAGGCACTTTTGCTCCGTTATATCGATTATCGAACCGACGATCTCCAGCGGTTTCCCCTTTTCATCGCGTATCAATCGGCAATCATCGTTCAGCCAGCGGTAGGTGCCGTCCTTGTGAAGGAAACGATAATTTTGGACAATGATTTCCTTTTCAAGGAGATCATCGAGGTTACCCATGACCATGGAGAGGTCTTCCGGATGGATGTGATTGAAACGGAACTGCGGATCAAACAGGAACTCCTTCGGGGTATACCCGAGCTGTCGAAAGATGTTTTCACTTACATAGGTCGGTGCATAGCCGTCGGAGGCCTTTGTGGTATAGATGATCGCCGGATTCGCCCACAGCAGGTATTCCTGCCGGGTCTTGGATAACGAGAGCTCCTCTTCCGCCTGTTTCCGTTCCGTGATATCCCTTCCTGCGCCCACAATGCCGATAACTGCGCCGTGCTCATCAAGAACGGATTTGAATGCCCATGCGAGCCACCTCCATCCGCCGGGCGTGTTCCCGCGATGTTCCAGGGAACAGGTATAGGGATGCCGGTGGAGTTTTTCCATCGCCCTGAGGGTCGCAGTCCTGTCTTCCTTGTGTACCATGGGAAGAAATTGTTTGCCGCGCAGGTCCTTTTCCGATTTTCCAAACAGTTCACAGTATGAGGGACTTATAAACAGGAATTTGCCCTTGCAGTCTAATTTGACCACCAGGTCCGTCTGGGTCTCGACGAGCAATCGATACTTCGCCTCGGACTCCCGCAGCGCCTCCTCCGCATCCTTCAGCCTGGAGATGTCGGTGACGATTCCCAGGATGGCCCGGCCTTTGTCGTAATCGATCAATTTCGTGGTGAGGATTGCATCGATTCGTTTTTCCTTCCTGGTGATAATGCCGTATTCAACGGGAAAGACCTCTTCCCCGTTCATGTGCTGTTTGAAATTTTTCTTTAAGGCATCCCGATGCTCGGGGGCGATCAGGCAAAAAAAATCAAAGGCGGCTGCATAGAACTCCTCCCTTTTATACCCCAGGATCTCTTCGCATTTCTTGTTGATATAGATGATCCTTCCCTGCTTGTTGATGAAGATCATGTTGGGGGAGTGCTCGGCGAGGGCCTTGAACTTTGCCTCGGAATCCCGCAGGGCGTTCTCCGCCTTTTTGCGCTCGGTGATATCGCGGATAAAAACAAGCCCTGCCCTGCGGTCATCGTAGCTCGTGACGCTCACATTGATTTCCACGTCTCGTGCTTGGCCGTCCCTGTGCACGAGGATGGTTTCGAATCGCTGTTCATCCTCCTTTCCCGCCATGAAGCTCAGATACAGGGCGCGAATCTTTTCCAGTTCGTCGGGATGGACATAATCGGTGAATGGTGTGCCGGTCAGATCGTCTGCCTGAGCGCCCAGCAGATTGTCTGATTGGTGATTGATAAATTTGATTGCATTGTCCTGCAGGATACAGATGCATTCATTGGAGTTTTCGACGACATTGCGATATTTTCCCTCCGATAGCTGGAGCGCCTCTTCGGCCTGTTTCCGCTCTGCAATGTCGATCACCGTTGCCGAGAAAAACAGTGGCGTGCCTGCGTCATCCTTGATCATTCCCGCATTCATGATGACCGGAAAGGTGCTCCCATCCTTCCTTGTATGCCAGACCTCCTTCCCGGTGTACCCCTCGTTTTGCATGATCTCGATGCTCAACCCGGTGCCGTGCCCCTTCTGCTTAATGGTATGGAGGATGGAGAAGGGCCTGCCGAGGATCTCCTTCGTCGAATAGCCGTGCATCCTGGCAAAACATTCGTTCACGTAAATGAGGTTCCCATCGAGGTCCATGATCGCATTTCCGTGGTTGGCCTTGTCCGAGATCGTCTTGAATTTCCGTATCTCCTCTTCTGCCCGTTTTCGTTCAATGACATTGGAAATGACACCGCCTATGAGTTTGAGCAGGGATATGGTCTCGTCGGACCATTCCTTCTCGTGTCTGACCGAATCAAAACCGACAGCCCCCATGTATCGTCCGGCAAAGAAAAGGGGAACGGCGACCACCGATTGCACCCCGTATGACCGCAATTCCCGCTTCTCAGCCTGAGCCTCTGCCGGGAGATTGGCGACACGGGGGATACGTATCACCTCGCAATCTTTGATCTTCTTTGTTATCCAGGGGAATGCCTCCAAAGGAATGTCCTTAAGCTTGCGGTTTTGGGATCTTATACCCCTTGCGCACCATTCGTGGGTGTTCGTGATCCTTGTGCCGTCTTCCGAAAGCAGCATGACGTAGCTTCTGTCAACACGGGCAAATTCGCCGATGATCTTCAGGGCTATGCGAATCCCTTGGTCGATCTCCTCGTACGCAAGGCTGATGAAGTCCAATGATATGGCGGTGATGAGCTTCTCCAACTCGTACCGGTACCTCAGTTCCTCCTCGTTTTTCCGATGTTCGGTGATATCCTCGTAGGTGAGGATCTGTTTTCCGTCCTTTAATCCGACCGCCCTGAAATGGATGACCTTGTCATGTCCGTCCTTACATCGAACGTCGAAGGTGCGGTCCTTGATCTCACCGCTTGCAATCCCTTTTGCAAGGTCGTCCTTCCAGATGCCAACCACCTGACCGCGGTATTTCTTATCCGGATATGCCTTGGAAAACCAGGTCTTTTTATTTGGAATGTCCTCACTGGTGTACCCGAAGATCTCGGTGAATCGGGGATTGAGATACTCGAATGTCCCGTCTTGGCGCATGATGGAAAGACCGAAGGGGGCATCCTCGGCCAGGGTTCTGAAGCGCTCCTCGTTTTCCCTCAGGACCTGTTCCGATTGGTTCGTAAACCCCTGTGGCTGCCCATGGCTGGTGTTATCATGAAGGGGATGTCGGTTGATCTGCGTCGTCCCTTTCGCCATTCTCATGTACCCTGTGCGATCATACCGGACTGCATGTATTCCTCCATGCCCATGGCAAGGGGAGGTTCGATTTCAGTGCGGAACCGGAAACATAGGTGGTTATGATGTTTTATATTTATTTTTCGTCATTTTCCGTATTTCCGTCCTTTTCTGTATCCGTATACATATATCCACAAGCCGTTTCTAAATTGATTTATACTAATGAAGCATACATGAAATTTATCAGGAGACTTAAAGTGGCCCTTTGGGAGCCCCGTCTGGCTTTGATGCGGTAATACCTTTCTTTGTAACAGGAATCCTTCTTTTTGATTGCAGCCCATGCTATTTCGAAAAAGGGGGTACAGTTATAGCAACCTTGCTATCTCCTCCAGGCTCTGGCATTTGTAAATCCTCGAAGCCAGGTTTTCTAACTGACATTCTTACTGAGCAATCCCCATCCCTCATTGAATCTGCATTCCGTCAGGGGCACAAAAGGTATAGGGGAGGGGTATGTCGATCAGCAATACCGATTCACCTTTGAAACCGAGGGCGATTATTACATTCTTCGCAAGGTCGGGAGTCACGATGTGATTAAAAAACCCTGATGCTTGCACCCTATTTACAAACCCCGTGCAGGTTCACTTTCGGAATATTTCCCAGAACCATCTTAATCCCTACGGGTATAATCCTGTTTTTTCTATCTATGGCCACATATCATTGCAGCGAAGGTATTGTCGCTGCCCAGGCACGCCGGCCCCTTTATGTGTCAACCCTTCATGACCAGATTGTATGCGAGCCGGTTCTTCGCAATTCACAGACCACCCCCCGGTGATCGGAAATGGTGTCCGAGAGCACCTGGTAGGTGATGAAGTCCAGATCAGGGGAGACCAGGACCCAATCAAGGCGTCTTTTCAGGAACGGGAACGTGTCCATTTCCGCACCCTGTGGGTTGTACCCCTTCAGGTTGCACTGTTGGGCAAGTATGTGCAGTGCGGATTCCTCGGTGGACCACTCGCAATTGAAATCTCCCATGATGATCATGGCCCTGTTGCGTAATGACAGCATGGTGATGAGATCGTCGATTTGTCTTTTTCGAATGGATTTTCGATAACAGTCCAGGTGCACGGAAACAATATCGATCTCCATGGGAGGATTGCCCGGCCATGTCATGGTCGCAATAATGAATCCCTTGGAAAGGGTTGGTGGTGAGGGGTTAAAGGTGACGGAGATCAGATCGTGAAGGTCCACCATGGAGAGCAATGCCGTTCCATACGACATCTTCTTTCCCTTGACGTGTTCCCCCCTGATGGAATAGGAAAAGCCGGCCTTCTCGGCAAGATATTCAACATGGTTGAACATGCCGCTCCATAAAGATGATCCGTCGGCCTCCTGGAGTGCTATTATATCGGGCTGCTCCCGCTTGAGAACATCGGCGATGTCATCCAGGTTCGCCTCGATCCTGTTTTTCCGGATTCTTTGATTGGGACTGTTATATCTTCCATGGGCGATGTTCAGGGTCATCACCCTGAGCGATTGTCGTTGTATGCGGCCTGCATATGGTGTCGGCAGGGCAGGTGAGGCATGTTTCATGACATGCGGCCGGGTTATTCGATCTCCGCTCATTTGTTGAAAGAAGCGAAAGGCAGAGGGTACCATCATCACCATCAATGAAGAGAGGGGGCTATTGAATCTCTTCCCGCGTGGCCATCGAAGGGGCAATCTCATCCGTTTCTGACCTCACCCTCCATTGTTTTTGTGCCAGATCATCAAAAGGGCTGTTATGTATTTAATCGGTTTAACCACCCTTTTTTCTCAGATAGTAATTGATTAATACTCTGTCAGGCGGGGCCCGGCGGAGCACCAACCAAACTTTGTCAGGCGGAGCGACAAAACTTTGTGAGGCGTAGCTATTATGGTGCCTTTCCGGTCATGTAAAGGCCCCGGAACTTCGCCCAACCAAGCTTTGTCAGCCGGCGTGAAGCGGGGATACGGTAATTATTGTGCGGTTTCTCAGGCGAATATGGAGTACTTCCCAATAGATGCGGGGGAATAGGGAACGCCGGATACCATGTGAGTAAGGTTTTTTATGGATGGATGATGCATAAGGGCGATACACGGGGATATAAGGGCGATGCACGGATGAGCGGATACAGATCCACACGTTGCGTACGTTCCGAGGGTGATCAAATATCCCCGTCCTAAAGGTGCAGGCCACCATGAGGTGTAAACCTGCATATGACGAGGATTGCCTCAAGCAATCCCTTCCCTGACACGTCGTGCGTATCCTTTATGCTGAACGGACAGGGAATCACATTAAGGCCTGCCGGGCAGGAAGATACGATAGGGTTGCCATGGTGCCTTTATTACTTTACATGCATGACACAATTCCGTGTCCCGAACGAATTCGACGCCTTCTCCACTCCCGGGACCTCATCAACCCACGAGCCGTCCACATAGTATTTGAATTCATAGCGTCCGGGTGCAAGCTGAATGCGCGCCTTCCATTCCTTGCCATTATCGTGTTTCATGGGAAGTGAATGGGGGTTCCATTTGTTGAATTCACCAACAAGGTAGACTTCTTTTGCATTGGGTGCATTCAGGCTGAATTCAACCATTTTTTTCTCGCCCTTTCCTGAGATACCCTTCTGGGTGCTGACCCTTTTCTTACCCGTGGTTGCCATGACATCTCCTCCTTTAGGATGTAGATAGGGATTAGTGCCTGGGGTGGTCCCCGGTACGGTTCGGTCCGTTTTTTTCATCACCATGAGGCATGGTGATGACCATCACTGACTACCACATGGCATTGTGCATACGTGCAAAGAATTCGATCCCGAGTCGTCGCACAAGAATTTGTGTGGTGTAAGAACTTTAGGAGTTTGCTGCCTGGATGATGTGGATTGCGCAGGTCTCGAACACGAACATCCTCACTATAGCATTACCGTCGTCTGCCTGTCAATGCATATATGCATGAAAAGACAATCTGTAATTTCATGTCTTGCTACTGATGCTTGGCCATGATGTCCCGTGCAGCAACCACGCCCGAGCAGGAGGCCTGGACAAGCCCCCTGCTCACCCCGGCTCCGTCGCCCACCGTGTAGAGGGAGGGAATCCTGGTCTCGAACGCGGGTGTAAGCTCGAGCCGCATGGAGTAGAACTTCACCTCAACCCCGTAGAGCAGGGTGTGGGGGGAGCCCACCCCCGGCATCAGCCAGTCGAGGGTCTCGAGCATCTCCAGGAGGTTGGTGAGGAACCGGTAGGGGAGCACCAGGGAGAGGTCTCCCGGGGTGGTGTCACACAGGGTGGGCACCACCGCCCCCTGGCCGATGCGCTCCTGGGTGGATCGTCTCCCGCGCTTCAGATCCCCCAGGCGCTGGACGATAATCCCATCGCCAAGGAGATTGGCGAGCTCGGCGATCCGCTTGCCGTAGGTGATGGGCTCGGAAAAGGGCTCGGTGAAGGTCATTTTCACCAGAAGGGCGAAGTTCGTGTTCTCGGTCTTGGTCTTGCGGAAGCTGTGACCGTTCACGGTGAACAGCCCGTTGTAGTTCTCCCTGACCACCTCCCCGTGCGGACACATGCAGAAGGTGCGCACCGCATCCCTGAAGTACCGGGTCCGGTAGATAAGCTTCGATTCAAAGAGCACATCGGTGACCGCATCGGTGACCGTCGCAGGCACCTCAACCCGCACACCGATGTCCACCGGGTTGATCCGCTGCCGAAGACCAAGCCTGTGGGATTCCTCGGAAAGCCAGCTCGAGCCCTCCCTGCCCACGGCGATGATCACCGTGCCCGCGCGCACCTCCTCGTCATCGGAAAGCCGTACCCCTGCGGCCCGGCCCTCCTCCACGATGATCTGCCGCACCTCGGTTCGGAAGCGTATGGTTACCTTTTCGGAAAGCTCCCGGTAGAGCCCCTTGAGCACCAGGGAGCAGTTCTCGGTGCCCAGGTGACGGATGGGGTAGGTGAGAAGCTCCATGCCCGCAGCCTCTGCCTGTTCCTTCAACGCATCCGTCTTCTTCTCGTCCTGGCCGAAGACCTGCCGGGGGGCGCCGTGGGCAAGGTAGATGCCGTCGACGTAAGCGATCAGCTCCTTCAGGGCGTTCTCCTCGATGTACTCGTTCAGGTAGCCTCCCACCAGGGAGGTGAGGTTCAGCTTCCCGTCGCTGTACGCCCCCGCTCCCCCCCACCCGCACAGGATGGCGCACCGGGGGCACTCGATGCACCCCTGTCCGTTCTGGCGATTCGGACATTGGCGATTCTCCAGGGGTTGACCCTTGTCCACAAGGAGCACCTTCAGGCCGCCTTTAAGGGCAAGCTCCCGCGCCGCAAAGATCCCCGCAGACCCGCTCCCCACGATGATGACGTCGTATTTTTCCCCAGCGTTCTTTGACATTCCCATGATTGTTTGTGTGAAGATTGCCTATGGAAGGTCTCTCGCCATTATAATCCTTCGCATGGTTGCACGCCACCCATATCTATTGTATCGGCTGAAGCGCAGGATTTGAATAACACCGGATTAAAAATGGTGAATAGAGCGAATGACGTGAAGAAAGGCGGTACATTTCAATGAGGGATAGTCCCTTGATTCCCTGATTATGATAACGCCCCGGTTCCCAATCCCATTTAGTTTAAGGTATACGATCGAGCCAAAGATCTCCGTGTAGTGTATATACGAAATGTCTTCCATCGGGGGCGAAATCAAGCTGGGTATATGTTCCTTCCGCAAATTTCCTGACTATATTTCCTTCCAGGTCAATGAGCCAGGATTCCGTCCAAGAACGTTCATTATCCAATGTCCGCTCACGTGCAATCATGAGCAGGTTCCTATTCGGAACCCATCGAGCCAATCGTGCTTCATCCATAAGCTTTATGGGTTGGAACGAATGTGCCTGGGTAATATACACGGCATCCTGGAAGGCGGCATTTTGGACCGAAAAGGCAATATATCTCCCGTCGCTTGAGTACGAGGGATTTTCCTCATGTTCAGGCGTTGTTGAAAGTTGTGTTTTCTCATTTTCGCTTATTGAATATTCCCATAGGTCATGGTTCTTGGAGTATATCAATCCATCGGAGTCGTTTTTCCAGGCAACATCATAATAAAATATGCCTTCATCAATACATATATGTTCTGAGTAGTCACTATTTGAAATATAGAGCCTGCTTACCGGCCCTTGACTAAGGTCAAGGTCTGAATCATGAACAAGAAATGCTATTTTTGAGCCGTCAAATGAATATGATTGAAAGTGAATCCTGTCATGCATTGAAGGCCACTCTGATATATTGCCATCGAGGTTTTTTAACCGGTTACAGGATTATAGGGGACGCCGTTGGTCCAACCCCCGAACAAATTATAGAGAGGATTATAATTGAATCCAAGTCCAAGATAGCCACCATAAGGTGAGCCGGGATATATACCCGAGGGATACGCACCCGGAGTTGATGGACTCATGGGAGGATAAAGACCTATGGAGCCATTTGCCACTTTTAAGGATAGGAAACAAAAAGGAGAATCGTTATTATTGTTATTACAATAGGCAGTGTCTTGTATCCCTGTGTCTTGAACCTTCCCATAACGCTTTCCCTTCTGCTTTAATGTTTGGACTTAAATTTGATGGCGCAGCTTTTTTGCAAGGCCATCAAATTTAAGGTCTGTACTTAAATTTTTAAATGGGGTATCTGCTTGTTAATCTTATCTTCTCCCTGTCCATGGCCTCCCCTTTTCTTAAAGGTGAAGGCCGTATGAACCTCACATACTTCATTTATATGAAATCCCTTTTGAATATTTGTTTTGACAAAGATTTGGATTCCGCCTATACTTTTTTTAGAAAAGCAAATTCCTTAACAGATGTCTATGAGTGGAACCTTTATGTAACCAGATGGTTCATCTAAGGGGGAATAATCGTTGAGGATGATGAAAAAACCTCGTATCTATTTGGACAACTGTTGTTTTAATCGCCCATATGATGACCAGTTATATGAAACAATCAGGCTTGAAACAGAAGCAAAGCTTTATATACAGGACTCTATTAAAAACGGAAAACTGGAACTTACATGGTCCTTTATGCTGGATTTCGAAAATTCAATGAATCCTTATGAGGAACAGAAGGACATTATTCAAGAATGGAAAAAGACCTCTTTTATATATGTCGCAGCAGATGAATCGATCAGAAATAATGCCAAAAAGATTGCCGGATCTTCAGGCATAAAGCCTAAAGATGCACTTCATCTATCATGTGCTCTGCATGCAAAATGCGATTATTTTTTAACAACAGATAAGTCTTTTCAAAAAAAGGTATTGTCTTTAAAAGATATTTCCGTTTTGAATCCCATTAATTTTATTATTGTTTGGGAGGAAAGATGAAAACAGATACTATGATACGTATCGAAGGCATGAAAGCCCTTCGTGAAAAGCTCGGCCTTGTCGAGACAGAAAGATTCATAAGCCTTATCCGTAGAGAAAATTTTGATTACACGGAATGGCAGCGCGATTTATGGAAGGATAAATGCATTGACGATATTTTTAATGCTGCCAAATCCTTTACTAAAGAAGGTAAATAAAAATATTTCAGATACGTATAGAAGATTAAGAACATGTTGAGATCCTCATGTTTTATGGTAGTGGCTGTTCTATTTCAGTGAGGGTATCTTGATCACCCATTCTTGCCGTCTCTGACAAACATAAATCCCCTCAATGTGAAAACGGAAAATCACAGAAACGATCGCATGGATTGACTTAATACGAAACATTCATGAATCATTTGATTCACAAGGGATTACGAAAATACCCGGAGGGAATTTTCAGGAGAAATATTTGGTGAACTGTTCATAAGAACGCGGCAATGCCTTGAGCAGGGGATGCCGCTGAATGTATGCCGATTGCCAATGATTTTAACCGTCTTGCGTTATTTGCATTATATTGGTCTCGATGCCAGGGTACGCTGAGGAGGAGAACATGGGATCGATCGTTCTGAAACCGGGGCGTGAAAAATCAGTGCTTCGCAGGCACCCTTGGATATTCTCCGGCGCCATCAGGGATGTGCAGGAAGAGCCCGGACCCGGAGAGACCGTTCAGCTCTTTGATTCCAGGGGGAATCTCCTGGGATTGGGTGCATATTCCCCGTGTTCGCAGATCATGGTCAGGATATGGACATTCGGCCCGGATGATACCGTGTCCGCGTCCTTTTTTGCGGCCCGCCTGCAGCGCGCGGTCTCGTCAAGGGGGGACCTCGCCTCGGCAGCAAATGCCGCATTCCGGCTGGTGAACGCGGAATCGGACGGCCTGCCCGGGGTGATCGTGGACCGGTATGCAGGCTTCCTCGTATGCCAGTTTCTGACTGCGGGTGCGGAATACTGGAAACGAACCATTGCCGGTCTTCTTGAGGATATGTTCCCCGGCCTTTCCGTATACGAGCGCTCCGATGTCGAGGTGCGCGAAAAGGAGGGTTTGCCGCAGTGCGCCGGTGTGCTTTCGGGCAGCGAGCCGCCCGATTGTGTGGAGATCGAGGAGGGCCCCTATCGATTTTTAGTGGATATAAAGCACGGGCACAAGACAGGCTTCTATCTCGACCAGAGGGAAAACCGCGCCCTTGTCCCGGGGTATGTTCAGGGCGGAACGGTGCTCAACTGCTTCGCATACACGGGCGGGTTCGGCGTGGCTGCCCTGAAGGGGGGCGCAGCAAGCATTACGAACGTGGAATCCTCGCCTGCTGCACTGTCGCTCGCAGCACGAAATTTCGATCTCAATGGGCTGGACACGGGGCGGGTCGAGAACGTGGAGGGGGACGTATTCACCTTTTTGCGTCTTTGCCGCGACAGCAGGCGTGAATTCGATGCGGTCATCCTCGATCCACCCCGGTTCGCGGCCTCCCGCGGCCAGATACCCGGCGCCTGTCGCGGGTACAAGGATATCAACCTGCTCTCCTTTAAATTGATCAGGCGGGGGGGCGTGCTCATCACCTTCTCCTGCTCCGGACTCGTCGAACGAACCCTGTTCGAGAAGATCGTGGCCGATGCCGTGCTTGAGGCACGGCGGGAGGCCCAGATCATTCGAAGGCTCGGTCAGGCTGCGGATCATCCCACGGCGCTGAACTTCCCCGAAGGCACCTACCTCAAGGGGCTTGTGTGCAAGGTGTGGTGAAAAATGGTAACCGCTCAACATATTTTAGTAGCTGCGCTGTGCTCCGCCTGACGAGGTTTTTAAAGGCATATTTGCAGGGCTTTTCTATACGATATTGAGAAGTTTAAAAAAATGCCCCCCGTGACGAACACGGGGGGCATTCCTGAATACGTTGCTGTATGCTGTTAGTACATTCCACCCATGCCGCCGCCCGGGGGCATGGCAGGGGCCTTCTCTTCCTCCTTGATGTCGGTGATCAGCGCCTCGGTGGTGATCATGAGCGCAGCGATGCTCGCGGCGTTCTGCAGGGCGGTCCGGGTCACCTTGGTGGGATCGATGATCCCCTCCTTCATCAGGTCGTCATACGTGCCGTCTTCGGCATTGAACCCGAAGTTGCCGGTGCCCTCCTTGACCTTTTGCACCACGATGGAGCCTTCCACCCCGGCGTTTTCCGCAATCTGCCTGATGGGCTCTTCAAGTGCGCGCTTGACGATATTCACGCCGGTGGCCTCATCCCCGGAGAGATTGAGCTTGTCGAGCGCGGGGAGACAGCGCAGCAGTGCCACGCCGCCGCCCGGGACCACTCCCTCTTCTACGGCGGCACGGGTCGCATGCATGGCGTCCTCCACCCGTGCCTTCTTCTCCTTCATCTCGGTCTCGGTGGCTGCTCCCACGTTGATCACCGCAACGCCGCCCACCAGCTTGGCGAGCCGCTCCTGGAGCTTCTCCCGGTCATAGTCGGAGGTGGTCTCATCGATCTGGACCTTGATCTGCTTGATGCGGCCCTCGATGTCCGAGGTCTTTCCCGCACCCTCCACGATGGTGGTGTTGTCCTTGTCGATGGTGACCCGCTTGCACTGGCCCAGGTCATCCAGCTTGATGTTCTCGAGCTTGATCCCCAGGTCCTCGGTGATGACCCTGCCGCCGGTCAGGATGGCGATGTCCTCGAGCATGGCCTTCCTGCGGTCCCCGAACCCGGGGGCCTTGACCGCAGCACAGTTCAGGGTGCCGCGCAGCTTGTTGACCACCAGGGTTGCCAGGGCCTCGCCCTCCACGTCTTCGGCGATGATCAGCAGGGGCTTGCCCATCTTGGCGATCTGCTCGAGGATGGGCAGGAGGTCCTTCATGCTGCTGATCTTCTTCTCGTGCAGCAGGATGGAGGGATTCTCCAGAACCGCCTCCATGCGCTCGGGATCGGTCACGAAGTAGGGGGAGACGTAGCCACGGTCGAACTGCATCCCCTCCACAAACTCCAGGGAGGTCTCCATGCTCTTGGCCTCTTCCACCGTGATGACCCCTTCTTTGCCCACCTTGTTCATGGCCTCAGCGATGATGTTTCCGATGGTCGGGTCGTTGTTGGCTGAAATGGTTCCCACCTGAGCGATCTCCTTTTTGTCCTTGGTCTGCTTGCTGATCTTCCTCAGC
>JBLIRP010000097.1:0-13077 GCA_049472355.1 bacterium
TATGGCAAGCGGCCCGGATACGGCGAGGATATTGGGATCGGATAGGGGGCCATTGGGATCAAGCGATGAGATCTGCCGCCCCCATTGAGGGGACGCCCCGGAGGCACTATCCCCTTTCCATAACGCCCAGTGCCGTTCATGATCAATGACCATTTCGGTCAGCACCCAGGGATGTGCCAGAAATTCCGTCAAAGAGCAAAATCCCGTTATTGCGCCGGCACAATTCGGATCATCGAAGGAATCCTCCGTAGATTGACTCCATTCGATGCCGTCTGTTGTTGAGCTAAGGACCGCCCCGGATCCATATTGGACAGTGCCGATAAAGAGACGCTCCTCCGTGTGTGCAAGAAATCCAATGTGCACATTCGGGTCGCCCCGGGGAATCCCATCCACAATGATCTCCTGGCTGATGGGGCCTTCAGGTGCGTCACCGTGGAAAAGACGCGCACCGAAGTCCTCCTCGTATACGCCGAGGTAGATCCCACCGTCAAACACATCCCCCTGCTCGATACGCCAGGCATCTTCACCACCTGTGAACGAAATCTCCTCCCCTTGATCGGGGCTGGAGAATGCAAGCACCCGGGCATTCCCATTCCATCGTGCACCTGCAAAGGTGCGGTCGGCCCCGGCGAAGAGAGTGTCTACCCTGACACTGCTTCCGTCCAAGACAATCTCCTCCCAGAGGTCCTGATCCCATTCATTGGGATCGTCCCTTATCCCGGATGCCCAAAGAATGGTATGGGCATTGGGATTGCCCAAGACCGCATCCCACGCATCCGATGTGACCAGGTAAAGGTGGTTTGCATCGAAGGCCGCATCCTGAAACGACCATGCAGCCTCACCCTTGTCCCCGAACAAGGCGGGATGTATGGCTATCCATTCGGTTGCCCCTCGCCCCGGGAGGACGCCAAGAAAGAAACAGGCCATCACGGGTACCATCCAGTATGCCGCACCCCTCGCCCTGTTCATCCTTTCCTCCCGCTATTTGTTCGATTTCTCCGGATAAAAATCAAAGGCCCTCGGCAAAAGCTCCCGTATGCATGTCTTTGCAGTGAGCCCCCTCACGTTGGCCAGGACCATGATCATATCAGGCCCGAATTCCCATATCATTTGGCGGCATGCGCCGCACGGAAAGGTCAGTTCCTCGGTATCGGCAACAATCGCCATCATGTCAAATGCCCGTTCGCCTTCCGAGACCGCCTTTATCAGGGCAACCCTCTCCGCGCATATGCTGAGGCTCAGTGAGGGATTCTCTATATTGCAGCCCGCATAAATCCTTCCGTTTTCGCACCGGACCGCGGCGCCGACCTTGAAACGTGAAAAGGGCACATATGCCCGTGCCATTGCCTCGCGCGCGTGAGTGATCAAAATTGTTGTTTCATCATCCCTCATCATCCGTTCCCTTGTCAACCATATCGATGGTGATACGGCAATAAAACTTCATCAGCCGAAGCACTATGGTACCCTCCCGGTTACCTGTAGTGTCCGCCCTCAGCCACTGAGCCCACTTCGGGTGCGCACCGGGATACCGTCACACCCCACCAAATCCCTGTACCGATCCATACAAAGGGAGGCCGCAACGGCCTGCTCTTCCAGGGATGGGCCCTGCCGTTCGAATGCAATACCAATGACACGTGATAATCCCTTGAGCACGGCATCCTCAAGGTCGCGGACCGTTATATCCCCTCCGGCGATCTCGCTGAGCGCGGTCACCCCGGACGCAAGCCTTCTGCGTATCCCGGGTGCACCGACGTGCTCGGGATAGCGCAGCAGTTCCTCCCACAGGGACCGTTCCACCTGCATCAGGATGGTCCCCTGCTGAAGTACCCAGCCTCCCACGCGCTTCTGCGCAAAACCGATCACCTTGCGGCCGGACACCAGGATCTCGGAGCTGATCCTGGTCAAAAAACAGGCGGGCTGCAACCTGCGTTTTTGCCTTTCCAACGATCCCGTACCCCTAACATCCGCAAGATGGGCATCAATCCCCAGTAACTTGAGCCCCTCAACGAATCCCTGTGCAATCGTTCGATAGCTTCCCCTGATGCCGGCCGGGATCATGTCACCGTTCGACGGAAAAACGAGGGAAAAACTCAGGTCCCTGTGGTGAACGACCGCCTTTCCCCCGGTAATCCGCCGCACCACCCGGACACCCCTGGTGCGGCAGGCATCCCTGTTCACCGTTTCCTCGATATCCTGGAAATACCCCAGGGTAATTGCCGGTGCGTCCCAGGTGTACCAATGCAAGCCCGGCTGCGACGTCCCCTCCAAACACCCTTGCAGCATTGCCTCTGCAAGGGCCATATTCCCGGATGGGCCTCCAGCCTCCGTGTCGATCACCCGGCAGATCCGGCATCCCTTCATAGTGGCGCCAATTATATCATACTCCTGCGTCAGATATAATCATGATGTGAACAATTCTCTTTTCGATAAGCACGTAAAAAGGATCGGGGCTGGGAGATTTCTATCAAATGGCACATAAGCCGGGGGGCGCAGCTACTTTATAGGTTGATTAATGAGCGTTGCATTACTTCTCATGAGGCGATCAATTTTGAAATTGAATCGTCGTGATCAGGCATATTCGAGGAGCGACAGAGGGTCTTTTTGCCCACATTCTGTAGCGGTAAAGAGCAGCATAGTGCTCCGCTTCGCTCCGCCTGACAAGTTTGGTTGGTGCGCCGGCCGCACGCCTTAGAGCTTGAGCCGGGGGTCAACGGCGTCGCGGATTCCTTCACCCAAAAGATTGTACCCCAGAACGGTGAAAAGGATGGCCAGGCCGGGGTAGAGGGAAAGCCACCATGCAATCTCGATATTGTCCTTCCCTGCGGTAAGCATGTTCCCCCAGCTCGGGGTGGGGGGCTGGACACCGATGCCGAGAAAGCTCAGGGCGGATTCGGTGAGGATGGCCGCGGCCACCCCCAGGGTTGCCGCAACAAGGACCGGGGCGAGTGCATTGGGCAGAACATGGCGAAAAATGATCCTCGCATCGCCCGCACCCTCGGCCCTGGCTGCGAGTATAAATTCACGGTCCATGAGGCTCAAAAATTCGGCGCGCACCAGACGCGCAACCCCCATCCACCCGGTAACCCCAATGATGATCATGATGTTCCAGATACTTGGCTCCAGCACGGCGATGACCGCAAGGATAAGGAAAAAGGTGGGAAAGCAGAGCATGATATCCACAAAGCGCATGATGATGTTGTCGAGCCATCCCCCGTAGTACCCTGCCACGGCGCCGAGTATGGTGCCGATGACGGTGGCGATGCCTATGGAGACAAATCCGACCAGGAGCGAAATCCTCGAGCCCCAGATCATGCGACTCAACACGTCCCTGCCCAGTTGATCGGTGCCGAGCCAGTGCTGGGCACTGGGGGAATGGAGGATCCGGTTGACATTGATAAGGGAGGGGTCATAGGGGGAGATATAGGGTGCCGTGAGGGCCACCGCAAAGAGGAGGAATACGAGGAACATGCCTGCAACGGCAAGCCTGTTTTGAGAGAATTGCCGCCAGAAACGAAGCAGGGGGGCATTCTCTTTTTTCACGTGAAGATCTCTATCCGGCATTTTCATCCTTCTTTGTGAATCGAAGATTCATGTGCGTTTCATCATCGATTGCTTCCTATTGATAGCTTATTCTCGGATCAACGAGTGCATAGGATATATCCGCCAGGAAATTACCGAACAGGGTCAATATGGCACCGATAAACAGGATCCCCATGATCACCGGGTAATCCCTGGCCATCACGCTTCCGTAAAAGAGCTGCCCCATTCCGGGTATGGAGAAGATGGTTTCGAAGATGACGCTTCCGCCGATGAGCCCGGGCACCGAGAGCCCCAGGATGGTGATGACCGGCATGAGGGCATTGCGCAGTGCATGTTTGTATATGACCGCATGTTCGCTGAGCCCCTTTGCCCGCGCAGTACGGATGTAGTCCTGTCTGATCACCTCCAGCATATTGGATCGCGTATACCGGGAAAGACCGGCAAGCCCACCGAAGGCGGAAACGAATACCGGCAATACCAGGTGACGGGCATAGTCGATCAATCGGTTGATAAATGTGGGATTCGCCAGATAGAGTGATTTGATGCCGGAAATGGGGAGCCAGTTGAGACGGATGCCGAAGAATATCATCAGCAAAAGGGCAAGCCAGAATGTGGGGATCGAGAAGCCGATGAACACGAAAACCGTGGTCATTTTATCGAAGAGTGAATACTGCCGCGCCGCCGACAGGACCCCTATGGGTACCGCAACCACAAGGATGATCAGCAGGGAGAGAAGGTTTAACAGCACCGTGATGGGAAGCGCATCGGCGATCTTGTCCACCACCGACCTGCCGTCCACAAACGAGGTGCCGAAATCGAGCAGGAGCAAACGTCTCAGCCAATCGAGGTACTGATGATGCAGCGGTTTGTCCAGGCCATAGATGCGCTTGAGCTTTTCGCGGGCCTCCGCAGACACCTTCGGATTCATCTGGGTTTGAATGTCGGTCGGGGTTCCCGGGGCAAGGTGAATCACCACGAAGGTGATGATGGTAATCCCCAGGATGAGGGGAAGCATCATCAAGAGCCTGCGTGCTATGTAGGCAAGCATGGCATCAGGGGGTCAGACCGTGGGTGATGTATCGTTGCTGATTCTTCGGCACATACCATTTAATGAAATTATGCCATATGCCGAGGGGCGCCTTCTCAATCCCGTGAAAACGCCGGTGGATGATGGGCAGTGCATCCGGCACGTACAGAAAGGCATAGGGCTGCTCCTCTGCGAGAATCGCATGGATTTTGTGATAGATTGCCTTTCGCTCCTCGATGTCGAAGGTGCGCACCCCCTCGATGATGAGGCGGTCAACATCGGGATTGGAATACGATATGAAATTGAACTCCTGGGGGGCCGTCTTGCTGGAGTGCCATATATCGTAGAGGTCGGGGTCCCTGGAGAGCGCCCATCCCAGTATGATCGCCTCGAATTTTCGCTGGTCGATGAAATTATGGAGAAAGGCCTGCCACTCCAGGATATTGATCTTTACCTCAACCCCGATCTCCTTCAGATTCTGTTGAATGATCTGGGCGCACTTTGCCCGTTGATCGTTTCCCTGGTTGGTGATCAGGGTGAAGGCAAATCGAACGCCCTCCCTGTCGAGGATCCCGTCACCGTCATGGTCCTCCCATCCCGCCTCAGCCAGCAGTTTTCTCGCCTGCTCCGGATCATAGGGATATCGCCGCACGTCGGGATTGTACGCCCAGGATTCCGGCGGGAACGGTCCGGTGCATACCTGGCCCAGCCCGAGGAGCACCCCCTTGATGATGCCCTCACGGTCTATGGCGTAGGTCAGGGCCTGGCGCACCCTCTGGTCGGAAAACTTCGGATCCCTGAGGTTGTACCCCATATAGGTATAGCCGAAGGAAGGATAGCGGAAGCGCCTGAAGTTCTCCTCAAAGAAGGGGGTTTCCGTTTGACGGGTATACTGCATGGGGTCCAGTCCCATGTAATCGATGCCCTGCGCCTTGAGCTCCAGGAACATGGTGGCGGTATCGGGAATGATGCGATACACGTATTGATCGATGTACGGGCGTCCCTCGAAATACCCCTCATATGCCTCCAGTACGATCCGTTGGCCGGTGACCCATTCCTTCAGTGTATAGGGCCCCGTACCGATGGGATGACGGTTGTACTCCGTGGTATTGAGGTCTTCCTTTTCCAGAAGGTGCCGGGGGATCATTCCCATTCCCCAGCTCACCAGGGCAGGCGCGAAGGGTTCGCCGTAGGCCACCCGGAAGGTGTGATCATCCAGCGCCCGTGCCTCCTTCACCCGGAGAAAATCCTGGCTGTAAGGGGTTGCCACATTCGGGTTCACCATGGTCTGGTAGGTAAACAGGCAATCATCCGCGGTGAACGGCGCCCCATCCTGCCAGGTAACATTGCGCCGCAGGTGAAAGGTGATGACCAGGCCGTCCTCGGAGATATCCCACGATTCCGCAAGATCACCTACCACGGTGATATCCTTGTCGTATTTCACCAGGCCGTTGTGGATCAGCCCCGCTATTTCAGCGGATGCCGAGTCGGAGGCCATCAGTGGCAGGAGCCGCTTGGCATCCCCGATGGAACTCACGATGATCCGGTCCCCATACACAGGACCTGCGCCGTCAGCCGGGGCAGCGGGTTCCTTCTCTCGCCTTGAACGTTGGCACCCTGTAAGGAGAAGGGGGATGAGCATGGACAGAAGCAGGAACGAGCGAAATACGCCGCGCCATGGTTGTTTGGCTACCCCTTGCCTGTGCTCCATCTTCTTCATGGTCTCCACAATCACTGTCCGGATCATTCCCCCGGGGGAAGCTCGGGCGCCTCGGGGGCGCCGGACGGCTCGGCCGGCTGCTCGGTCGGCTGAACGGGCTGCTCCATGGGAACCGGTGATTCCTCGATCAATTTACTGGTCCGGACACTCGACATATAGGCAAGGGTAAGCGAGGTCAGCATGAAAATCACCGCGCATGCCGCGGTTACCTTCTCCATAAAACTCTGGGGCCCGGCGCTCCCAAAGGCGGTTTGGCTGGCCCCACCTCCGAAGACCGCGCCCATCTCGGCCCCCTTGCCCGATTGAAAGATGATGATGAGGATCATCGCAATACATACCACCAGGTGAATGAAGATAATAATTCCATACATGAACATCTCTCCTTTTTCTCGGGACCTGCTTAGGGTCTCTCCTTCCATACCTCCATCGGGGTCACTGAAACCGGACAATCCGTGAAAAGGATTCCGCCTTCAGACTCGCCCCCCCGACCAGGGCGCCATCGATATCCGGCTGAGCCATCAATGCATCGCAGTTGTCCGGTTTCACACTGCCCCCGTACTGGATTCGTACCTGCTCCGCCACTGTCTTATCGAACATCCCGGCCAGGATTCCCCTGATGAACGCATGGACCTCGTTGGCCTGCTCAGGGGTGGCGGTCCTCCCGGTGCCGATGGCCCAGATCGGTTCATAGGCAACCACTACCCGTTTCATCTGTTCATTGTCCAGTCCGTTAAAATCCGCCCGCACCTGCCCTTCCACGATGCGGAAGGTCACTCCGGCCTCCCGCTGGTCAAGGTTCTCTCCGATGCAGCAGATGGGGATGATCTGGTGGCTGAGTGCCGATTTGACCTTTTTATTGACGGTTTCGTCCGTCTCGCCGAAATAGGTCCGCCGCTCCGAGTGCCCGATGACGCAATAGGCGCATCCGCACTCGATGAGCATGAGGGGTGAGATTTCGCCGGTAAAGGCGCCCTCCTCCTCCCAGAACATGTCCTGTGCCCCCAGGGCGATCCTGCTGCCCGCAAGGATCGCCTGGCACGAAACCAGGGAGGTGAAGGGAGGAATCACCACGATATCCCTGTCGGCGACCCCGTCGAGTTCCCCTTTGAGTGCACGGACCAGTTCCTGCGCAGCGGAAGGTCCCTTGAACATTTTCCAGTTACCTGCAATGACCGGTCTTCTCATGGTTTCACCTTGCTCCCCGTGTTATGGTATTACCGTCTTTTTTAGAGGCATCGCACACCGCCGGATTTCCTCACCCCGGTGTCATTCTTTGACTGACAACGCGGCCAGTCCGGGGAGCTCATTCCCTTCCAGGAGTTCCAGAAACGCGCCCCCGCCCGTGGATATATACGAAATCTTGTACGATTCCCCCGCACGATGAACGGCAACGTCGGTATCGCCGCCGCCCACGATGGTCATGGCATAGGAATTCGCCACCATCTGGACCATGGCGAAGGTACCCCTGCTGAATGCATCAATCTCGAAAACGCCCATAGGCCCATTCCAGATAATGCTCTTCGCGTCCCTCAATGCCTCGGAAAAGAGGGTGGTGGTGGCGGGTCCGATATCCAGTCCCATCCAGTCGGGCGGAATCTCCTGGACCGGGACGATCATGCTGATTGCCTTGGGATCCATACGGTCTGCGACCACAGTGTCCACCGGAAGGTAGAGCTTCGTCCCATCCTTTCGGCTCTGTTTGAGGGTTTCCATGGCAATGCCGAGCATATCCTCTTCCACGAGTGACTTCCCGACCTCGAATCCTATGGCCTTGAGAAAGGTGAACATCATGCCGCCGCCGATAAGGATCTTGTCCACCTGCCTGCTGAGCTTTTTGATGATCTCGATCTTACTGGAGACCTTCGCCCCCCCGATTATGGCCACCAGAGGCCGTACGGGATTCTCCATCACCGCATTGAAGTAATTGATCTCGTTCTTCATCACCGTCCCGCCGACGCTCGGGCTGATGAATTGCGTGATTCCGACGTTCGATGCATGGGACCGATGGGCGGTGGCGAAGGCATCATTGACAAAGATATCACCCAGACCAGCGAGTTCCCTGGCGAAATCCGGGTCATTATCCGTCTCCCCCTTGTGAAACCGGAGGTTTTCAAGGAGGACGACCTCACCCTGCTGCATGGCGCGCACCGCATCCCTTACCTTGGGGCCGACGCAGTCGTCGATGAATCGGACCTCCTTTCCCAGGAGCCGGGAAAGACGCTTGGCAACCGGTGCCAGGCTCATAGAGGGTACCCGTAAACCCTTGGGCCTCCCGAGGTGGGACATCAGCACCACCATGCCCCCGTCATCCAGAATGCGGTTTATGGTGGGGAGGGTGACCCTGATCCTTGCGTCATCGCTGATATTGCCCAAGGTATCAAAGGGGACATTGTAGTCCACCCTCACCAGCGCCTTCTTGCCTTTGAAATTGACATCGTCAACAAAGAGCTTCGTCGTGTTCACCGTTCACTCCCTAATCCAAACGCGCTATTGTCATGGTGAATACCCCGGATGCACTGCAATGCGCGAGGCACGAACATGTATCGTCCGGATGCACCCGTCCTCATAGCCCCTTCGAGGCCATATACAGTATGAGGTCCCTGAGGCGGCAGGAATATCCCCATTCATTGTCATACCAGGCAAGGACCTTGACCATGGTGCCCTCGATGACCTTGGTGTAGGCGAGATCGACTATCGACGACCTGGGGTCCCCGTTGAAGTCACAGGACACCAGTTCCTCCTCGGACACGCCCAGAATACCCTTCAGGCCTTCCTCCGCCGCCTTCTTCATGGCCTGGTTGACCTGGTCAACGGTTGCGTCCCGCCCCAGTTCCGCAACCAGATCGACCACCGACACGTTCGGGGTGGGAACGCGAATGGCGAATCCGTCCAGCTTTCCCTTCAGGCTGGGCAACACCAGGGCAACCGCCTTTGCCGCCCCCGTCGTGGTGGGTATCATGGAGAGGGCTGCGGCCCTGGCCCGGCGAAGGTCTTTATGGGGGAGGTCCAGGATCTTCTGGTCGTTCGTGTACGAATGGATGGTGGTCATGATCCCCCGGTTGAATCCGAAGTTGTCCATGAGCACCTTCACCACGGGGGCCAGGCAGTTGGTGGTGCAGGATGCGTTGGAGATGATGTGGTGATCCTTGGGTCGGTAATCCCCCTCGTTCACCCCCATGACCATGGTCAGGTCGGGTTCCTTGGCGGGCGCACTGATGAGGACCTTTTTGGCCCCTGCCTGCAGATGCTTGGACGCACCCGCCTTGTCCCTGAAGATCCCCGTTGATTCAACCACTACCTGGGCACCCATGGAGGACCAGGGGAGGGCGCTCGGATCCTTCTCGGCCAGGATACGGATCTGTTTGCCGTTCACGGTAATGCTGTCCTGCCCGGCCTTCACGCTACCGTTAAATCTCCCATGAACCGAGTCGTATATCAGAAGATGGGCCAGGGTGGCGGCATCAGTGATGTCGTTTATGGCCACGATTTCGATATCCTTATTACCGACACTCGCCCGCAGAAAATTTCTGCCGATCCTTCCAAAACCATTGATACCGACCTTTACCTGCATATGCTGGCCCTCCACCGAATGAGTGAGATGAACAATACCCTCGATCTTTAAAACATATATTCTAATGTGTCCCTATACTCAAGTCAATGCAATCATAACGCACACAGAAATCCCAATCCTGACATTGCCCAATGAAACTACACCGCGCGGGCAAGGGTCCAGACCTCAACACGGCGCGCCCCGGCCTTCTTGAGCACGCGGGCGCATTCATTCACTGTTGCACCGGTGGTGAAGACATCATCCACCAGGATGACCCCCCTCCCCCGTATCCCCTCATCATTGCGCACCCCGAATGCCCCACGGACATTCTTCCACCGGTCCTCAGGAGGCAAACCGACCTGGGGCGTGGAGCCGCCCCTTCTCTCAAGAAGCAACGGACGTAAGGGGAGCCGGAATGCCGCGGACAGGGATTTTGCCAGCATGAGGGACTGATTGAATTCCCGCTCCCTCAAACGTCTTACACTGAGAGGCACCGGCACGAGAACGCCGTCCCCGCACCCATCTCCCAAGTGATTGCACACCCTCGCCATTTCCTTACCAAGCCAGGTCCCGATCCTGGTATGTCCCTGGTATTTCAGGAGGTGAATCGCGTCCCTTACCGGGCCCTCGAAGATATATCCGGACCGGGCGCGGTCAAATGCCCACGACCTCTGCCTGCATGCCTGGCAACGGTACGCGGATGCATCACCTCCCTGCTGAGCGAAGGCGACCGGAATCCCGCACCGGATACACACGGGCCCCGCAATAGGCCGCGCCTTCGCCCAACAGGTCGGGCATATGGGGCCCCGTGCAACCGCCCTTCCGCACAGGGGACACAGGGGAGGGAACACGAGATCCAGTATGTGGGAGAACAAGGGGGCACGCACTGCTCATGCGCCGAACTTATTCAGCTTTAAAGAATTTGCCAGGATCAACGGCATGATCTCCACTGCGCACAATCGCCCCAGGCCGCCATGGATACATTCCGATTCCGAAAAGTGCTTCACCCTGTCGGGTCTGCACCAGCGTGAGTACAGGAGGACCGGATTGGGGTGCCAGCTATGCGAGGTCAGGACCGCAGGGGTGGAGTGATCCCCGGTGACCGCCACCACATCGGGATTAAGACTCATCATCTGTGGAATGAAGGAATCCACCTGCTCAATGATATGGACCTTCTGATCAAAATCCCCGTCCTCTCCGTAGGTATCCGTTTTTTTGATGTGGATGTAAAAAAAATCATATTCCGAGAACCGTCGTGACAGGGTGTCAAACTCTTCGGCGATGGAATCCCCGCATTCCAGGATGTCCATTCCTACCAGCCTCGCCACCCCCCGGTACATGGGATAGGTGGCGATGGCGGCCGCCTTCAATTTAAAGACCTCCCCCATGGAGGGAAGGGGATGGTACTGGGAAAATCCCCTCAGCAACACCATATTCCCCTGCTTTTCCCCGGAAAGGTGCTTCCTGCATTCAGCGATAAACCTGTTTGCCAGTTCCGCAGTCCGCCGGGCTTGCGGAGAATCCACGTGGCATGTCACCGGAAGGGCGGGGGCGCCCGTTTTCTGCGGATCGGAATCCGTTAAATCACCTGAGAGATCCGGACCCCGAAAGACCGCCATTGCCCTGTGCTCCTTGACCGTGCGGATGAATACCTTCACCCCCGGAATCGTGATCGTGTCGAGTCTTTTGCATAACTCCAGGTTCTTCTCCGTGTCAAGCCTGCCGGCACGACGATCGATCACCTTCCCCCCCTCGTCGATGGTGGCGAAATTTATTCGGGCTGCCACATCGGAGGGCTGGAGATCGAAACCAATACCCAGGGAGGAGAGGACCCCCCTGCCGATCTGATTTTGTAAGGGATCGTACCCGAAAAGGGCAAGATGGGCCGGACCGCTTCCCGGGGTGATCCCCTTCGCAATGGGGTAAGCCATCCCGGTGATGGCCTTGGCGGCAAGAGAATCCAGGTTCGGGCATGCCGCCGTCTCCAGCTCCGTGAGGCCGTCCGGCATCCTGGGGAGGCCTCCCAATCCATCAATGACCAACAGGACAATCTTGGAGTTCGACTTCTGGCTGAGTTCCTTAAGAATATCTAAACCGACCATTGCTCAACCTCCTCATCCTTTTTATCCGTGGTATGTCCCCCCTCGATGCTACCGAACTACCGACTATTGCAACCCACTCCCCGCATGGGGTCATCCGTGGTGATAGGGCTCTCCCCGCATGATGGAAAATGCACGATAGAGCTGCTCCAGCAATATCAGGCGTACCATTTGATGGGTGAATGTCATGCGCGAGAGACTTATGCACATGCACGCCTCCTCAGTCAGTGTCGGGGCAATACCCTGATCACCCCCGATGACAAAATCGATTTCCTGCCTCCCTTCCACCATGGAATACTCGAGCCATTGCGCAAACTCCCGTGAACTGTATTCCCTGCCCCCATCACCGAGGACGACCATCAGGGCCGAGGGATGGATATGGGAACGAATCCCTTCCGCCTCCTGACGCAATCCCTCTTCGACCGGGGCTGATTTTCTCCGCTGTGACGACCGAACCTCGATCCATTCCACATGAACATAGTGCTTGAGTCGTGACAGGTACTCCTCAATCCCCTCCAAGAGATAGCCCTTTTTGGTTTTTCCTACGCAGATGACCTTTACCTTCACCCATCCAAATCAACTTTGGGGGCATCTCCCCAAAGATGCTCCAAATCATAGTATTGTCTCATCTCTTTGGTAAATATATGGATGACCAGATCGGTGTAATCCATCAGTATCCAGTTTGAATCGGGGTATCCCTCCATATGGTCGAGTCGCAGGCCAAGCTTCCTCATTCGTTCCTCGATCTCCTGGGCAATCGCCTTGGCCTGACGATTGTTGGTCACCGAGCATATAACAAAGGAATCGGTTATTGACGAGATATTTCTGAGATCGAGGACGGCGATATCCTCCGCCTTTTTGCTGTCCGCCACTCGAGCGGCTTCACGAGCCATCCGGAGAATGGTATCCATTACTGACACGCCCTTTTACATTCATGCATCGATTCGCCCCCTTTACCTGGGGTCAGGTCTTGAATTATCAGTTTTTGTTCCGAAAATATCCTGTATTCATCTGAAAATATAACATTTTGATTCTTCGTGGCGCCACAAAGTGGCATGAGGGTTTGTCTCGAAAATATCCTATATTCACTTGAAAATCCCCTTTGGGTCATTTTCATGCTTCCTTGTGAGCCGAAGGCTCA
>JBLIRP010000098.1:0-5456 GCA_049472355.1 bacterium
GTGTGTGCATCTTCCAGCAGTCCCTTGATTTCAGCAAGGATTTGCCTGTCGGTAAAATGCTTTGCTGTAATCGCCCCGCTGGGGCAGCCGGCCACGCATACCCCGCACCCTCTGCACAGGACCTCATTGACCACCACCTGGTTTTTCTTCAGATCAAAGCTCAGCGCCTTGTAAGGGCACAAACCGATGCATGTCTTGCACCCTGAACATATCTCGTCGTTTACCACGCAGGTCATTGCCTCGAGCGTCAGTTTCTCGCCCGAAACAAGCCTGGAGAGAATCCTTCCCGCCGCTGCCTGCCCCTCTGCAACTGCACCCTGGATGTCCTTCGGCCCCTGGGCGCACCCTGCGATATATATCCCCTCACTCATGGTGGAGACAGGGGCGAGCCGGTTATGTTCCTCGCAGAAAAACCCTCCATCCCCCCGGGATATGTCGCATATCCTGGCAAGATCCTCCGTACCGCGGGCGCCCTGCAGGGCAGGCGCAAGCACCACCATATCGGCGGAAACCTCCTCGGATTTTCCCTTGCCCCCGCCGTAATGGATGGAGATCGTTCCCCCCTTTTTCTCGATGCTGATGGAATCAGGCTCCTTCATCTGAATAAAGGTGATTCCGTTTCCCTTGCGGAGCTTTGCAAAGAAGGGATGCGATTCCTTCCCCGGCAGGCAAAAATCCGAATAGAGATGGACGATGGACGCCTCGGGCAGCTTCTTTTTCGCGAGGTGTGCGAATTTGAGGGAGTAAGAGCAGCATACCCCCGAGCAGTAGTCATTGAACCGCTCTGTCCGGGAGCCCACACAATTGACAAAGGCGATCCTTTGCGGTGCCTTGCCGTTCTTCATGAGTATGTTCCCCCCGGTGGGGCCGGTGGAGCTCAACATCCTTTCAAACTCAAGGCTGGTATAGACATCCTCGCCGTTGCCATATCCAAACTCGGGAGCCCCTTTGGGGTCGAAAAGATCGAATCCGGTTGCGAGCACAATCGCCCCCACGTGAAATTTCCTCATCAGGTCGGTCTCGTCATAGTTGATGCTGCCGAAGGGGCAGGCCTTCTGGCAGGCATCGCATGCCTTTCCTTGAAACCGCACACAGTGATCCTCGTCAAGGAGGGCCACATGGGGAAGTGCCCCCGGATAAGGGACGTATATCGCCCTGCGCTCATCCATGCATTCATTGAATTCGTTCGGCACGGTGACCGGACATGCCTCGGTGCAGGCGCCGCACCCGATACAGGTCATCATGTCGACATGCCGCGCCCTCCTCTTGACCTTGACCACGAAGTTGCCGAACGAGCCGACCACCTCCTGCACCTCGCACAGGGTCAGGACCTTGATATGCTCATGGTGCAAGACCTCGTCGAGCTTCGGGTCGAGCATACAGGGGGCGCACTCCAGATTGGGGAAGACCTCCTCGTAGCGGGCGACCTTCCCCCCGATGCACGGCGCCCGTTCGATCAGATACACCTTTCGATCCCTCTGGGCAAGGGTAAGGGCTGCGCTTATTCCGGCGACCCCCGCGCCCACCACAAGGACATCCCCTTTGCATTCCACCGATCCCGGCTCAAGGGCAGCATGATGAACGACCCGTTTCACCGCGGCCCTGGTCATTGTCTTCGCCTTCTCAGTGGCGCGCACCCTGTCCTTGATGACCCATGCGCATTGCTCTCGTATATTGGCAATCTGGAGGAAATAGGGGTTCAACCCCGCATCCTTGAGGGACTTCTTGAAGGTATGCTCATGTTCCTTGGGTGAGCATGCGGCAATGACCACCCGGGACAAGTGATGCTCCTTGATATCCTTCTTTATGAGTGCCTGACCTTCCTGGGAGCACAAGGTCTTGAACGGCTTTGCAAAGACAACCCCTTCAAATCCCCGGACATGATCGATAACGGCGTCGATGTCCAGGGCATCCTTTATATTCGGCCCGCACTCGCACACATAAATACCGATCTTTTCAGCCATCTCCTCAGCACCTCAGCGTTTGCATATAATCATGCCCGTAGGGCCTTCCCTATGCTAATGGCATGAACCATTCCGCCTCCCGTTCACCAGTTGCACCAGCATGCAGGCAATCTCCCGGGGCGAAAGCACATAATGGACGCCGCCCAGCCGTATCGCCTCTCCCGGCATGCCGTGTACCACCGAACTCTCCTTGTCCTGGGCAATGGTGACCGCACCGTTGTCCTTCATCATCTTGAGCTCAATGGCGCCATCCGTCCCCATGCCCGTCAGCAGCACACCGATCGCCTTATTCCCGAAGTTCTCCGCAATGGCCCGAAAAAGGAACGAGACCGCGGGTCGCAGACTCATCTCAGGAGCGGCATTGCTCAGGATGATTTTCCCCTTGGAGGTCACGCCCATGTGCACGCCGGACGGCGCGAAATAGACATGCCCGGGCATGATGGAATCCCCGTGACTCGGGATATGCACCGGTATCCTTACATGTTTATTCAACCAATCCACCATGCCCTGAAGGAATCCGTCGCTTATGTGCTGCACCACCAGTACGGGACACACAAAATTCTCCGGAATATCCGAAAGTATGTTTTCTATAACCGGGGGACCGCCGGTCGATGCCCCGATCGCCACGATCTCTATCCCGGATGTCACCACGGTGGGTTCTATGACCTTGCGCTGAATGGTTTCCGGACCTTTTGAGGTCGGGGCATTGGTATCGCTCGATCGTGAGTATTTGGCAAATCGCCTGACAACCCGTACCTCCGACATGAGCTTTACCGTTTGAACAAATTTCCCTGCCATGTCCTCGCCGGCGCTGCCGCCCCGCGGCTTTCCTATGGCTGCCACTGCCCCCGATTCCATGGCCCGAAATGCCTCCCCGACCACCTCCGGTGTCCAGCTTGCGCTGACCGCCACAATGGGAACCGGATAGGACTCCATGATCCTTTGCGTTGCCTCGTTCCCATTCATCTTCGGCATGTAGAAATCCATCACCACCACATCAGGATGGGTCTGCTTCACCTTTTCAATGGCCTCCTCTCCATCTTCGGCCATACCTACCACATGGAAATCACCGGTTGTCTGGAGGAGATATCTGAGATATTCCCGTGCGGTCAGTGAATCATCTACAATGAGGACCTTTTTCATCGTACTCCCCTCATGGTTCAGCTAAGCCTCTTGACCACATCAAGAAGATTGCTCTGGTCAAACCCGCTCTTTACGATGTAGGCGTTTGCTCCCACATCGATCCCTCGTTCCTTGTCTTCGCGCGACTCAAGGCTCGTACACAGGATCACCGGGATTCGTGCAAGCCCCTTGTCGCTGCGTATCTTTGCGGTCAATTCAAAACCGTTCATATTGGGCATCTCAACGTCGGAGACCACCAGGTCGACCGGCTCCGCCTTCAGCGCATTGTACCCGTCAAGGCCATCGGAGGCCGTCCGGACCGAATAGCCGGACGATTCCAGGATATTCTTTATGAGCATGCGCGAGGTTATGGAATCCTCCACAACCAGTATGCTTTTTTTCCGGGTATCTGCTTGGGTTTCGTCGATTTCTATCCCCGATGAGACAAACTTCACCTTCATGGCGGATTTGATGAGATCCTGCGCATTGAGGATGGGTACCACCTCACCCGATCCGAGCACCGTTGCCCCGGCGATATTTCGCACCCTGCTGAGCTGTTTTCCCATGCCCTTCACCAGGACCTCTTGCTCGGTCAATACCTCGTCGATCTTGAAGGCGATCTGTCGTTCATCGATCCCCAGCACCAGCACGGTAATATAATCCTTTTCCTCTTCTATCCGGTTTTTGCGTGCGGTATCCAGCACATCCGCCAGATCAACCAGGGAAAGTGTTTTCCCCTTGAGGGGGATCGTGGCCTTGTTCTCCACGGTGCGCACCTCATCCTTCTTGACCCTCAGCACCCGTTCAACATGAGACGTGGGTACCACAAACAGGCCATCCGTGACCCGCACCAGGATACCCTTAAAGGTGGCCATCGTTACCGGGAGGAGCATCCTGAAGGTGGTTCCCTTCCCGGGCACGGTCTGCAATGAGAGCGATCCACCGAGTTGCTCCACCTTTTCCTGAACGATGGCCAGGCCCAGCCCCCTTCCCGAAATCTGCGTTATCATCGGGCTTGTGCTCACTCCGGATCGGAAGATAAGGGAGAGGGCCTCGTGCTCGCCCATCCCCTTTGCCTCCTTCCTGGATATGATCCCCTTTGCCACCGCCTCCTCCTTGACCCGATCGGCGTCGATCCCGTTTCCGTCATCCGAGAAGACGATCTCCACCTTGTTCCCCTCGGTCTGGACCACGGTCAGTGAAATGGCGCCGTGTCTCGGTTTTCCCGCCACCTCCCGCTCTGCCGGGTCCTCCACCCCGTGATCTATGGAATTGCGCAAAAGATGGATGACGGGGTCCTTGAGCTCCTCGAGTATGCGCCGGTCTATCTCGATATCCCCGCCCTGGAGCTTCAGGTCGACCTCTTTCCCCTGATTCCGTCCGAGGTCCCGTATCATTCTCGGCAGAATCTCAAAAAGGGTCGAAAAGGGGAGCATGGTCACCATCTTCATGTCGTCGAGGAGATCGTCCACCATCCTGCCCAGGGAGTGATGATTATGTTCCGCCGCCTGGACCAGGGTGCGGATCTTTCGTTCAATGGCTTGAATATACTCCTGGTTCCAATCAAGAAGATGTGAAAACTCCACCCACGATGCATGACTGAAACCACCCGTTTCCTCCTTTTGTACCAGCTTACTCAGGATGCGCAACTCCGATTCGAGTTTCGCCCATTTCTTTTTCCATAGCTCGAAGGATTGCAGCATATCGTGCAGATTCATCAATTGCTGACGTTCAGCAAGCTTGAGGAGTATCAGTTCCTCCGCCTTCAGCATGAGGGTATCCAATTTTTCGGTGGCGATCCTCACCGTTCCCGAGATCAACCGTCTGCTCTGGCCTGATTGCACGCTTTGCGGGGTCCGCTCCTCAGGCGTTGATTTTGCCTGGGGCTTGCCGGATACGCCCTGTCGCTCTTCCAATCCCTGTGGAACTGTCGTCTTTTCATGTCCTTCACCAATGGATGCGGCCCTTTTCGGTGCAGGGGCGCCGCTCGGTGCACCCCTTTCATCAGGTGCGCGGTTCTGATCATCCCCTTTCTGCTCCTTTGCCGTCTCCTGTTTTGGGCCGTTCCCGTTGCCGCCGATCAGATGATCGAGATCTTGTTTGATTGCCGCAATCTGCTCCTGCAGGGATGCGTCGATCTCCTGGTTGGGATCGATCATGATATTTTCAATGTTTTCAACCGCGTGGTGGAGCATATCGAAGAACTCGGGGGTGAGGGCAATGCCTCCCTGCTTCAACCCGGCGAAGACCCCCTCCATTGATTGACACAGGGTTTCTACGGCGGCCAGGTTGACCGCCCGCGCCGCACCTTTCAGGCTATGGGCCTCCCGAAAGATGACCTCTACAATAGGCTTATGTCGATCCGGTGTT
>JBLIRP010000099.1:0-7488 GCA_049472355.1 bacterium
AACCGCCCGCGCCGCACCTTTCAGGCTATGGGCCTCCCGAAAGATGACCTCTACAATAGGCTTATGTCGATCCGGTGTTGATGCGGCATCTTCAAGCTCCACCAGGCTGGTGGAGATGCTCTTGAGACGCTCCTCCGCCTCGGACTTAAATGCCTCCCTCAGCTTCCTGAGTAATTGCTCCTCTTTCATGCAACACCTCGAACCGGTTTCCGGTCCTTCTCAAATGCATTCACCGCATCCCGAATGCTTCTCACCATACCCGCAAGCCTATCGAAGGTCTCTGCAGAAAGGGGCGATTCCCCCCGTTTCAATCCCCCGGCAAGGTCCTCCGCATGCTGGCAGCAATTCTCTATATCCACCAGGTTGACCACCCTTGCGGCGCCTTTCAGTCCGTGGGCCTCACGGAAAATCATCTCCAGGAACGGCGTTTGTCTTTCAGGCGACGAGAGGACCATCTCGAGCTCCTGTAACCCGGACATGAGCGTATCAATGCGATCCTTTGCCTCAATAGCGAAGGCATCCCTCAGTCTTCCCGGCAGCGTGCCGTTATTCATTGCGGCCTTCGTTTCGTGTAGGCCTGTTGGATGATGCCCCGGCAAGCGCCCTCATTGTGTACATCAGATCCTCAATGCTGCGGGTTGCACCCTCCAATTCCCTTGTGCTGTTCATATTCTGTATGCTGCCCTCTTTGATGATCTCCATGGCGGCGGCAAGCTGGTCGGTGCCGATAAGCTGTTGCTTGCTCGACGCTGCGATCTGGGTGGCTGACTGGGCGGATCTGGTAATGCTGTCCGCCAGTTGCTGAATGGCGTCGCCTGCGAGCGCAGCCAGATTGGCCCCCTCTTCAACCGCCATGTTCCCCCTTTCGGTGGACATAACCGCCTCGCCGGTGGCCTTTTGGATGTCATTCAGGATATTTCTCACCTGTTCGGTGGCCTTCATTGATTGATCCGCCAGATTCTTTACCTCCTGGGCGACCACGGCAAAACTCCTGCCGTGTTCCCCGGCCCTGGCAGCTTCAATGGAGGCATTGACCGAAAGAAGGTTCGACTGGTCGGCAAGGTCATTCACCGTATTGATGATCTCTTCGATACTCTGGATCTGTTCGCTGAGGCGCACAATGCTCTCGGCAATCGACTCCATTTCCTCCCTGATATGGTTCATCCCTGAGAAGGCATCCTCGGTGGCCTTTTTCCCGGCATCGGATATCTGGGCCACCTGCATGGATGCCTCTGCCACCTGTTCGGCCTTTTCATTGGAGACGTGGGCCGTTTGTTTGACCTCCTCCACGGTAGTAGTGATTTCGCTTATCGAACTGGAGGTGTCTTCGGTGATGTTGACCAGGCGGGTGACCGTCGATGAAATCTGGGCAATGGAGGCTGCAAGGGAATTGGTCGCCCCCATGAGCGGCTGCGCAATGGAGCGCGCTGCATTTATCCCGGCAAGGCAGGCGAACATTGCAAGGAGGATCGCCCCCAGGAGGATCTGAAGCCTGAGCCCCTTCACCGGTGCAAAGGCCTCAGCCTGACTCATTTCCACAACGATCCCCCAGTCGAAATCGGTGCCCAGGTCTTTATCCAATGCTGCAGGGGAATAACAACTGAGCACCCTTTCACCCCGGTGGTTCTTTATAACCCTTCTTCCCTCTCCATGTGCCAGTAAATCGCGGGTTGCAGCCGTGTCGACATCTTGTTTAAGCATGGTTGATTCGTTCTGAAATCGGGAATCGGAACGTATCAAGAGATCGGGCCCCACAAGATATTTCTCGCCGGTTCTTCCCATCCCGGTATTGTCCCTCATGATGCGGTTTATTGGTTCGATGTCGAGCTGCACCGCCACCACCGCCAGCACACCCCCTGTTCCATTAAAAACAGGTGCGGCCATGAACGCCGCCGGTTTTCCTATAGGGTCATACTGAGTGAAATCAACCATATCATTGGTTCTCTTTTTCAGAACACTCCGAAAGAGGACCCCGAGTCCGGAGTCCTTATAGGCACCGGCCATCAGGCTTGTTCCGAGTTCCTGTCCCCTGCCGGCGGAATACAGCACTCGTCCGGTGGAGCCGGATATCACATACATATCCCTGTAGCCGTATGCCTCCAGATGTTTTCGGAAGAAGGGATCGACACCCCGATACACGGATTCGTACTCGGACGAGGTCGGTTCCGCCCCGCTTCTATCAACCAGGCCTTCCAGCAGGCTCAATGCCCTTCCGGTTTCAGGATATTCAGCAAGAAAGTGAACATCCTTCATGCGGTTTTCGAGAAAACTGAGCACCTGGTGCCGTGTGAACTCCCTCACTGACGCAAGATGATCGAATGCCTCGTGCCTCAATGCCCTTTTGGCATAGTGGAAGCTGATGATCGAAACGATGAAGAGTGGGATCAGGGCAACAACGAGGAACATCATTGTCAATCGTTTCATCAGGCTGCCCGCTGCAAACTTGATCATATTGGTTTTCCTCCTCTACGGTCATTCCATCTCTTCATGGACCACGATGTCCTGGTCTGAAAGGATTCGTTCCCCACTCAGGATGACCAGCCGTTCGACGGTCACCCCTTGCAGATATTTCTCCTGAACCCCGGACAATGTCGGCAGCGAAGGCTGAACATCGGAGATGGGTATGGAGCGCACACCGATTATTTCATCGGCGAGAATGCCGAATTCCTTGGCATCACTGTGCAGGATCAGTATCCGATTCATATCGGTGAATCCCCTTTCGGGAAGTCCGAAAAACCTTTTGAGGTCAATGATCGAGAGTATCTGCCCGCGAACGTTTATGATGCCCAGGACATAGTCGGGCGTACAGGGAAGCGGGGTAAATGTCTTCAGTGGATAGATCTCGCGGATATAGTCCAGCTCGAGGGCATACCGCTCGTGAGCAAGGAGAAATTCCACGACCTCCAGGTGCATTTCATCCCTCTCGATCCGATCCGCCTCTCTCCCCAATTCACACGCCCTGGTCCGCAATATCTGTGCCTTTTCCTCCTCGCTGATCGTGGACCCTTTGTTCATCCGTTCCCTGACCGCCTCCAATCGCTCACGAAGATCTTCCCTCATTCGGATCTCTCCTCCTTCATCATGGATTGAACGACATCCAAGAGCCTTCGTGCCTGTATCCCTTCGGAATAGGGCAGGACATCCTCAGGGTTCATGGATTGAAGCAGGGTAAGGGCATTCTTGAAGTGTCTCCTGGATTCCTCGACCTTCCCCTGCCGTTGGGTGATATTCCCCAGGGCAAAATGGGCAAGGACAAAGTCCTGGTCAAGATACAGTGCCTTTTCGAGGGAACTGATCGATTCATCCATCATCCCCTGTTCCTGGCAAATGGTTGCATAAAGGTAGTAATGACCGGGCAGGAGTTTTTCCGCGTTAATGGCCTCCACGCACCATTTCTTCGCCTCTTCGAGCTTGCCCTGATTGGCATAGGCCCTTGCCAGAAGCGCCATGGAGCCCGGTTTAAGGGACATGCAATCGCCGATGGAGTGATAACGGGACACGATCTCATTGAGCTTCTGAGCAGCCTTGTCGTAGAGTCCTTCGGCATACAGGGTGAGCGCCTCATGAATGAGGTTCTGCTGCACCTGTAACTCATCCTCAGCCGCCCCCTCCTTATTTTTTTTCTCCTTTTGTATGAAATCAGAGACCTCGGAGGTGATGGCATTTTTGAGCTCCGCCTTCATGGAATGATCGGATGCGGTCTTTCGTGCGATTGCAATGGGGGAAATGGAAAACCCCCGATCAATCCTGCTTCCCTGAATTGCTTGATCGGAGGTCGTTGAACCCTGACCCGGGACTTTCTTCCTGAAAAGGATGGTGCCGGGAAATTGAACGGGGGAGAGCGCAGGATGGTTGATGAGCGGGACCTCGCTGGGGCTGAGTATCAGCCACCCGCTTTCACCGAGCAGCCGGCAGAAGCGTTCGATGATCTCCGTCCTCAACTCCTGGGCAAAGTACATCAGGACATTGCGACAGAAGATCACATCCAGCGTATCAATGCCGCCGAGCACCGAGGAGTAGCTTTTAAGCGCAAGATTGAGCTGAGAAAAGGTCACCATTCGTTTTATGCGGGGCAGCAGTTCAAAGGAATTGTCACCTGTTGCCTTGAAATACTGCTGTTTTATCCATGCAGGGGCGTTTCTGAAGGACCAGCTTGTGTAGGTTCCCTGTCCGGCCTTTTTAAGAAACACCTCGTTCAGATCGGTGGCCAGGAGCCTGATATGCCACCCTTCCCATCCGGGCAGCATCTGATCAATCAGCATTGCTATGGAATACGGCTCTTCACCGGTGCAGCATCCGGCGCTCCACAGATTGATCCTCTTCCCGGTGTTGTTTCGCTCGTAAATAAGCTCCGGGAGTATGATGTCTTTAACTGCCTGGAAGACACAATTATCACGAAAAAAGAAGGTCTCGCCGATGGTGAGGTTTTTGGTCAGCAGATGAATTTCCCTGTGGGTCAGCGGCGAAGACAGCAGTGCATGGATACCTGATTCCAGGTCATTGAATCCCATTTCCTTGGACACCATTTCCATATTGCGCACCAGATCATTCCACCTGTTTTTGGGGAAATACAATCCGATATGAGAAGCTATCAATTCGCTCAACCGGATAAGGAGCTTTTCCGGGATCTCCCTGGCCATATCACCCTTCAATCAATGGTACGTCTCGATAGCGGTTTTTAATGTGTCAATATCCCCGTTTGAAAGCAGGTTATCCAGACTGTAAATGAGCACCGTATTGTCCTTCAATTTCCCGACCCCATCGATGACATGATCCAGGTGCGGAAAGATTGTCTGGGCCCTGTCAACATGGTTTTCGGGTATCTCGACAACCCCTTCAACCGTGTCCGCCACAAAGGCAATCGTGAGATCCGAGGCCCGGGAAACGACGATTCTGTCATCCAGGTCCAGTGCACGTGAGGGAAGGCTGAAATGCCTGCGGATGTCGATCACCGGGATGATCGTGCCCTGCATATTGAGAAGGCCGAGGAGGATATCCTGCCCCTCCGGCAGGGGTTGTATAGCAACGGCACGGATGACCTTCTGGATACAGATAAGCCCCATGGCATACCGCTTTTTGTCAAGGGTAAAGATGAGATACTGGTCTTCCAGATGCATAACCTCGCTCCCCTCCCTTTTCTATCGAAGAACCCTGGCCGTTCTCTGGTATATGACTACAGAAACCTATTGAAAGTACTCCTATTCCTATTATCTTTTCTTCGGTCATTTAACGAAAATCCTTTGACAGGGATACCCTTGGGTGGTACCCGCTCGTGCCGCCCCATGGATCGCCCATGGACGGCATTGGGAGGATCGGAAACGCAGGTGAAGAAACAGGGAATAAGTGACGATTATACAAACGTATCCATATGATAAGAGGAATGCCTTCCGGTGGACCTTCCACGATGCGGTGGCGTACCATACCATACGCATGGTATGCATCAGGGGGCGTATCCCCGGAGATCAATCCTCTTGTCGTGATCCGGCAACAAGGGCATTCGGGGCAACAGGGGCGGCATTGATCGTGCAGGTTAATAACCACTGGTTACCGTTATCCATAAGAGGAGGACGTTTATGAACAGACTGCGCGGCGGGGATGGTTTTTTCGGCTGGTTCAGGAATATGCGATTGAAAACGAAGCTCTTGCTATCCGTTACACTCCTCATTATCCTGATAACGGTATCGATCCTGGTGGCCGTCGGTCGCGTCATCAACGAAAATATGCTCGCCAATAAACAAAATACCGTAAAACAAACCATAGCGAGCGTGGAGTACCTCATTGAAGAACGTATAAGCAGCCTCAAACAGTCTGTCCTCTTTGCCACCCAAGGCAGGGATTTCCTGGATGCAATCAACCATGCGTCAGCATCCGGGGAGTACAAAAAATTGGGCGACCAGGCCCTCACCCTCCAGAAGGAGATGCATGTTGAGCGTATCCTGGTATGCCGGCCGGTGAATGGTGTTACGTGCAAACTTATGGCCAGCACGACGGATGAAAAAAGACCGGGGGATGTAATCCCCACCCATCGCTTATGCATGGAATCAGAGGTCAAGGGGATTGCATCCGAGTTCCTCGTCGAAGAGGGCGGTTTTAGCATTAAGGTGTGCAGGCAGATCAAGAAGGGTGATGGCACGCTCGCCTTCGTGGTGGTTGATGATGTCATCGGCGCCGATTTGGTCCACAAGATAGAGGCCGCCACGGGTGCGGAAGTCGCCTTTTTGATGCACCGGGGCCCCAATGCGGGACGGGTCATCGCATCTGCTCATCAGCGTCTGGTCGGCACGGAGATCAGCGGCGAGGCATTCAGCACCATGCAGGCAACCCATTCCGTGACGTACCGGTCGAATTTCGTCGACGAGGGCGAGGTGCACATGGCCGCCTTCAAGCCGATCTTGGGCAGGGGCAATGAGGTGATCGGCTCGTTGATGATACTCGTCCACATGGATGACGTATTCGACATGAAGGGCAATACGGTGAAGGCGATGTCTTCCATCGGCCTTATCGCCGTTGTACTGGGAATCCTGGCCGTCATCCTGCTGGTGAGGGGGATGATCAACCCCCTGCGACAGATCCTTTCCATCGCCCAGGCAATGGGCAAGGGAGACCTGACCCAGCGGATAACGGTCGAAGGGGAGGATGAGGTCGGGCAGCTTGCCCAGACCTTTCGACAGATGCAGGAGAATCTCCTCATAATGGTACGGCAGATGAAGAGCGGGATTGAACTCCTGGAATCTTCATCGGTAGAGCTTTCCACCTCGAGCAGGGAACAGGCCGATGGTTCGATGCAGCAATCATCCGCCCTCACCGAGACGTCCACCACGGTGGAGGAGCTGGCGGCAACCTCAAAACAGATTGCGGAAAATGCCCAGCAGGTGGCTGATCTGGCCCGACAGAGTCTCACGGGGATGGAGAATATACGGAACAATACGGATCAGGAGGCAAACAGGATCCTGACCCTGGGTGAAAAATCCCAGACCATCGGCGAGGTCGTGGCCATGATCGACGACATTGCCAAGCAGACCAATATCCTGGCCTTGAATGCATCGATCGAGGCCGAGAGGGCGGGGGACGCGGGCAAGGGATTCGCCGTGGTGGCCATAGAAATCAGGGAACTGGCAAACAACGTGGCAAAATCGACCAAACAGATCAGGGAGATCATAAAGGAGATACAGGACGCAACGAATGCCTCGGTGATGGCCACGGAAAATGTCGGCAAATCGGTGGAAGAGGGAATCGATCTCTCAAAGAGGGCTGCGGATTCCGCCAATCAGATCAGCATGGCAACCCAGCAGCAGGGAAGCGCGACCAGCCAGGTGGTCACGGCGATCAAACAGATGAGCGATATCGTCGGTCAGACAACCGCAGGTGCGAATCAAATCGCCGATACCGCCCACATGCTGGTGGAACTGACTACCGAGCAGAAAAGGCTCATCGAGCAGTTCATCATAAACTGACCCACGAAAGACTCGCGCATATCCCGGAGGAAAT